>NZ_CALSOK010000005.1:0-44413 GCF_943787955.1 uncultured Paraglaciecola sp. | reverse complement strand
CAGCCGGAACTGGGCAACAATTTTTTAATGATGAAGTGAAAGCAATTATAGATACCGCTCACCAGTTAGGAAGAAAGGTTACCGCACATGCGCATAATGCAGACGGTATTAATGCAGCGTTACGTGCTGGAGTTGATTCTATTGAACACGGTACCTTTTCTGATAAAGAATCATTAGATTTATTTAAGAAAACAGGGGCTTACTTTATACCCACATTACTAGCGGGCGCTACCGTGTCAGATATTGCAGCAGATGAAAATTCATTTTTTGTACAATCGGTTAGAGATAAAGCCAAAGAAGTGGGGCCTCAAATGATAGATACGTTAAGCCTTGTCTATAAAAAAGGCATTAAAATTGCGTTTGGTACCCGATAGTTATGTATCTAAACACGGCCTTAATGCAACAGAGTTTGGACTATTAGTGCAAGCAGGCTTAAGCCCAACTGAAGCGATTAAAACGGCCACAATATATGGTGCTGATAATCTTGGTAAATCGGACGTTTTGGGTTCTATCGAAGCAGGAAAGTTTGCAGATATTGTCGCTGTTCATGGTGATCCAACAAAAGATATCACGGAGCTTATGGATATTGATTTTGTGATGAAGGAAGGCGTTGTTTATAAAAACAAGTAAGTTTGGTACTACTTGCAGCCCCTCTGTTTTATTCAATATATTGAGAAAAAGCAGAGTAGGTTTGACAATATGTTCAAAAGTTAGCTCTAATAATATCAAGCTACTGCGAAAAAGGTATAGCCAGAGGTCTTTGCTTGTTTATTCGTCGCACTAGGGAATGTGGGGGTGTCTGGATGTACTTCAGTTGAAAAGTCTCAATCCGCTTCATTTATTCCTCGTAGTGAGCTTTTCGCAGATCCAACATACTTAGCTCTTAAGCTCAGTCCTGACGGTAAACAAATTACCTAACCTGAGTTCGGGATAATGTGTGTCGTCTAAATAGTTTTTTATTCATAAATTCAGATAGTTAAGCTAATTTTCCTTAATCTACACACTCAACAGCATTATCAACATCGAAATTTTTGTGGATATCAAGGCGGGCTTACGTACGTAATAGCGGGCTATTGCTAGTAAGCTCAACGAAGGTAGGCGCAAAAAGAGCGATGTTGAGAGGCGCGGCTTATCCCGAATTCAGGTTACCTACAAAAAATGGTCAAACGGTGCATTAAATATTTGGGGTGGCCCAACGGATGATCCTAAAGCAGCAGTCCCTGTTACTTCATTTAAACTATCCCCTAAAAAATTCTGTTGCGGACGAACACCGCTGGAAACATTACTTGATGGAAAATCGGTTTGGGCAGAAAAGAATTTAGCTCAAATCTAAACTGACGACACCATTTGAAAAATGGGTAACTGGCAGATCAAGTCTGAGCTACTACAGTTAACGTATAAGAACTTTTAAATGCCCCAATGGTAATTCAGTTTTATAGCAAATTTGCTTTAGTGAAAAGCTACTTTTAATATGACTGATCCCATCCATTTCAGTCACCTTATCTAAAAAAACTTGATAGCTGATTAAATCAGGTACTGCAACTCGAATGAGATAATCAAAATCGCCTGTCATTAAATAGCACTCCATTACTTCTGGCCATTGACTAATTTCTTCTTCGAAAACTTCTAAGTGGCTTTTTTTCTGGCGAATTAGTGTGATTTGCATAAATACATTAACAGGTAGTCCAACGGATTTTGGATTTAACAAGGTGACTTTACCTCTAAAAAAACCAGCTTCTTCTAAAAGTTTAACTCGTCGTGAACAAGGGGATGGAGACAGCGAAACTTTGTCTGCAAGTTCTATATTTGAAATGCCTGCATCATGCTGTAATGCTTTTAATATTTCTATGTCAGTTTTGTCTATAATGAAATTTAGCATGTCAGTTAGTCCTGATTTTTTGAGTGATATTGAATTATATAGCCAATGTATACGCATAAATTGATGTTATCCACCAATTTACCGTTCAATTTTGTGATTATTTGGTATGACTCACTACCGTTTCCCATAGTATATTTCTCTTAGAATTTTCTCGCTTCATTTAGTTTCAATAAATTGGAAATGGAGCGCTTTGCTTTGGAAAAAACACGAACATGAATAATGAAGCACCTTTGAGTTTACACGTGCCTGAACCTTCTTCTAGACCGGGCGATAAACCCGATTTTAGTCATATCAGCGTACCAGCAGCAGGAACTGTTCCTAAACCTGATATAGATTGCGCCCCTGCAAGTATTCGCGAACTTGCTTATGACATGGTCAGAGTGCTGGATGATAACGGTGTTGCCATTGGCGAGTGGGTTCCAGAAGTTGATGATTATTTTTTATTAAAAGGCTTAACCGTGATGTTAAAAACGCGACTTTTTGACGAACGTATGTTCATGTCGCAGCGTCAAGGAAAAACCTCTATTTATGTACAGTGTCGAGGTGAGGAGGCGGTAGCTTGTGCACAACGTATGGCGTTATCTCAAGGAGATATGTGTTTTCCGAGTTATCGACAACAGGGCTTATTAATTGCCCAAGATTTTCCTATGGTCGATATGATTAACCAAATTTACTCTAATTCAAAAGACAAGTTGGGTGGTCGCTCACTACCTTTTTTCTATTCTGAGCGTGATTATGGATTTTTCTCTATTTCTGGCAACCTAGGAACTCAGTTTATGCAAGCTGTTGGTTGGGCAATGGGATCTGCAATTAAAGGGGATACTAAAGTCGCTTCAGGTTGGATAGGTGATGGTTCAACGGCTGAAAGTGACTTTCACTCAGCACTTGTTTTTGCTTCAACCTATAAACCTCCTGTTATTTTAAATGTTGTCAATAATCAGTGGGCCATTTCAACGTTTCAGGGGATCGCCAGTGGTGAGTCCGCAAATTTTGCTTGCCGTGGTCATGGTTTTAATATTCCTTCCATTCGAGTTGATGGTAATGACTTTTTAGCTGTTTATTCTGTTTCTAAATGGGCAATTGATCGTGCTCGAAGAAACTTAGGCCCTACCTTAATTGAATGGGTAACGTATCGCGCGGCTGCGCATACAACGTCGGATGATCCAACAAAGTATCGTCCAGCAGATGAAGCAGACTACTGGCCATTAGGCGATCCAATTGAGCGATTAAAAACGCACCTTATTGGAAAAGGTATTTGGGATGAAGCACAACATGAAGCGCTAACTAAAGCGCTAAAAGCAGAAGTGAAAGCTGCAGCAAAAGAAGCTGAAACTTACGGCACATTAGGCAAAGGTGCCGTTCCAGCTGTTAGTGAAATGTTTAACCATGTTTATAAAGAAATGCCTGCCCACCTGCGTAAACAACGTCAAGAAGCAGGTGTATAGATATGTCTGAAAAAATTATCTCTCAGAATGTGTCTCGTAAAAATATGATCGAAGCCATTCGTGATGCGCTTGATGTAACAATGGAACGAGACGATAACGTCATTGTTTTTGGTGAAGATGTTGGTTACTTCGGTGGTGTATTTAGAGCAACTGAGGGCTTACAAGCAAAGTATGGTAAATCACGTTGTTTTGATGCACCAATATCAGAGCTTGGCATTATAGGGGCTGCTGTTGGCATGGGAGCATATGGTTTACGACCAGTGCCTGAAATTCAATTTGCCGATTATATATTACCAGCGTATGACCAAATTGCTTCTGAAGCGGCACGTTTACGTTATCGCTCTTCAGGTGAATTTACTGCTCCTATGACTATCAGAACACCAACAGGCGGTGGTATATACGGTGGGCAAACCCATTCTCAATCACCTGAAGCGTTATTCACCCATGTGGCAGGATTAAAAACGGTTATTCCTTCTAATCCGTACGACGCTAAAGGTTTACTTATCGCTTCTATTGAAGATGATGACCCCGTTATATTTTTAGAGCCTAAACGTTTATATAACGGGCCCTTTGATGGTCATCACGATAGACCTGTTACGCCTTGGTCTGAACATGCAGCAAGTGAAGTGCCAGACGGTCATTACACGGTGCCTTTAGGCAAAGCCGCAATCACTAGTGAGGGTTCAGATGTGACGATTCTAGCTTACGGCACTATGGTACATGTTGCTCAATGTGCGGCAGAAGAAACAGGCATTGATGCAGAAGTAATCGACTTACGCACCTTATTGCCACTGGATGAAGAAACAATCGAGAAATCTGTGAAAAAAACAGGTCGTTGTATTGTTGTACACGAAGCCACTAAAACCAGCGGTTTTGGTGCTGAATTGATGGCCGTTGTTCAAGAGTTATGTCTGTACAGTTTAGAAGCTCCTATTATTCGAATTACCGGCTGGGATACGCCTTATCCCCATGCACAGGAATGGGAGTATTTCCCTGGTCCGGCTCGCGTTGGTGATGCATTAAGAAAAGTGATGGGGGAGTAGAAATGAGCAATTATTTAATTGAAGTACCTGATATTGGCGAAGGTATTGCTGAAGTTGAATTAGTGGAATGGAACGTTGCATTAGGTGGAACCATCGAAGAAGACGATGTTTTATGTTTAGTAATGACAGACAAAGCAACGGTTGAAATTCCATCTCCTGTCGATGGCACGGTAACGTGGCAAGCTTGCCAAGCTGGCGAAATGATCGCTGTTGGTGCTGACTTTGTGAAATTACAAGTAGAAGGCGAAGGTAACTTCGTGGAAAGTCAGCAAGCGACTGAAAATGCATCTAAGCCTGAAAAAGCGACTACTACAGCGGATCATACTGTAGGTGAAGAGCCTGTTGCAGTAACTGAAAAAGAAGCTGTACCGGTAAACAAAGAGGTTAAAGCAGCCTTTGAAAAGCCTTCAGTCAATTCAGTAACAAAAACAGCTACCGCTTCTAATCGAAATGTTACGGCTCCTCGTCCTGAAGGCCAAAAACCTTTAGCCGCTCCTGCTGTTCGTCAACGTGCAATGGATGCAGGCATTAACTTAAATTATGTACGTGGAACTGGTCCTGCTGAGCGTATTACGCATAATGATTTAGATGCTTTTATTTCTGGCCAATCATCTGCAGAGGCTCCAGTAGCATCCTCTAACAGTGTTGCTAATGAATCAATTGAAGAAGTCAAAGTGATTGGATTACGCCGTAAAATTGCAGCGATTATGCAAGATACAATGCAGCGTATTCCGCATTTTACCTATGTTGAAGAGATTGATGTGACTGAGCTAGAAAAGTTACGCATCAAGCTTAATAAAGAGCGAGCAGATGAACAGCCAAAACTCACTATGCTGCCTTTTTTCATCAAAGCGCTAGTGGTTGCCTTACAAGATTATCCTGAAATGAGTGCTCGTTTCGATGATGACGATAATATTGTGTATCGCTATGGTGCTGCCCATGTCGGTATAGCTACTCAAACTGAGAGTGGATTAGTTGTGCCAGTAATTAGGCATGCTGAAACTCTTGATTTATGGCAATCAGCTAATGAAGTTAAACGTCTATCTACCGCCGCTCGCAGTGGTAAAGCAAAACGTGAAGAATTAAGTGGTTCAACTATTACTATAACAAGCCTTGGTCCCTTGGGCGGTATTGTGACTACACCTGTTATCAATTCACCTGAAGTGGCGATTATCGGTATTAATAAAATTGCTAAACGCCCTGTTTGGCAAGATGGAGGTTTTGTTCCTCGCGATATCATGAATATTTCATCTTCGTTTGATCACCGCGTGATTGATGGTTGGGAAGCGACTCTGTTTGTACAACGTATTAAAAGTTTGCTTGAGTCTCCAGCAACCTTATTCATGTAGGAGTGAATATGAATAATTTAGTTTCATGTAAAGTTTTAGTAGTAGGTGCAGGTCCTGGTGGTTACGTTGCTGCAATTCGTGCGGGACAGTTAGGCTTAGATACCGTTATTATTGAAGGCGACAGAGCAGGGGGAACATGTTTAATTCGTGGGTGTATCCCATCAAAAGCGTTAATACATGCAGCATCGCGTTTTGAAGAAATTAATGCCCACACAGGTGACGGTAAGTTAGGAATTTTAGTACCACAGCCTGCACAGTTAGATATGCCAAAACTGATTGACTGGAAAGACTCTATTGTTGCTCTTTTAAGTAGTGGTGTTGAAGCTTTACTTAAAAAAAATAAAGTCAGACAAATTAAAGGTTGGGCTAATTTTTCAGACGCTAAAAACTGCACAGTGGACACTGCACAAGGTATTGTAAACATCAAAGCTGAACACGTTATTTTAGCGACAGGCTCAACCGCAACAGCACTGCCCTTTTTACCTTATAGTGAAAATGTTATCTCTTCTACACAGGCACTTGAGCAACACGAATTACCTAACCATTTAGTTGTGATTGGGGCGGGTTATATCGGCTTAGAAATGGGCATCGCTTACCGTAAACTTGGGGCTAAAGTCACGTTTGTTGAAGGCATGGATTCTATTGTGCCGTTGTTTGATAAAGAGCTAACGAAACCTGTAGCGACATGGTTGAAAAATCATAATGTAGAGATTGAATATTCTGCTCGAGCAGTATCAGTTATTGAGCATGGTACTGGTGAAGGAGCTACATTAACTTACAGCGATAAAAATGGCATTGAGCATTCTATTCATGGCGACAAAATTTTAGTGACTGTGGGGCGTCGTCCGAATACTCAAGGTTACGGTTTAGCTAACATGTGTGTAGATATGGATGGGGCTTTCGTTAAAGTTGACAACCAATGTCGCACAGCGATGAAAAATGTTTGGGCAATTGGTGATTTAGTTGGAGAACCAATGTTAGCGCATAAAGCTTCTGCCCAAGGTGAAATGGTTGCCGAAATCATTTCTGGTTTAAAGCGTGAATTTAACCCAAGCGTTATACCTGCGGTTTGTTTTACTGAGCCTGAACTTGTTGGTGTTGGCTTAACGGCAGTTGAAGCAAAATCACAAGGAATAGAAACACTGGTAGGCAAATTTCCTTTTGCAGCAATTGGTAAGGCCTTAGCCATGGAAGCTGGTAATGATGGTGGCTTTGTGCGTATTACAGCGCGTAAAGATAACCATGTTGTTATTGGTATTCATGCTGTGGGGGCTCATGTTGCAGAGTTAAGTAATCAATTTGCTACCGCTATTGAAATGGGCGCAAGGTTAGAAGATTTAGCCAACACCATTCATGTGCACCCAACATTAGGCGAGGCCACAATGGAAGCAGCCATGTTAACACTGGGTCACGCCATACATATATAGTTGGAACGATGGTTAAATTCTATAAATACCTTGAGATGAAACAATGCAAATAACGTTTAATGAAGAAGAAATAATGATCCAAGATACAGCAAAACAATTTGCTGTAGCTGAATTAAAACCCAATGCTGAATTGGTAGAGAAAGAAAGCGGGAAAGCACTTTTTTTATCGAATATTAAAAAACTCAGTGAATTGGGTTTTATGGGGATTAATATTGATAGTCAATATGGCGGTATTCAGGCTGGAAGTGTTGCTTTTTCTTTAGCTATTACAGAGATAGCTCGTGGTTGCGCTTCAACAGCTGTTACCACTTCAGTGACTAATATGGTTGCTGAAGTCATTCAAGCCGTTGGGAATGAAGATCAGAAACAACATTATTTACCAAAAATTTGTAGTGGTGAATATTATGCGGGGGGCTTTTGTTTAACAGAGTCAACTGCGGGTTCAGATCCTTCTGCCATGAAAACTAAAGCAATAAAAGAGGGTGATGAATATATTCTTACGGGTAGTAAAATTTATATTACTTCAGCTGATTATGCTGGTGTTTTTGTTGTTTGGGCAGTAACAGACCCTGATGCTCCGCGCGTAAAAGGTATTAGCTGTTTTCTTGTTGATAGCCAATTACCAGGTATTACGATAGGTAAACCGGAAGATAAAATGGGCCAAAAAGCTTCTTCAACGAATGAAGTGACTTTTGATACCTGTCGTATTCCTGCTTCAGCTTTGTTAGGAAAAGAAAATCAAGGCTTTAAGATTGCAATAACTGAATTAGCCGGTGGCCGTATAGGTATTGCTTCTTTAGCGTTAGGTTTAGGGCTTGAGGCACTTGATTACGCGACAGGATATATTAAGGAGCGCAAACAATTTGGCAAACCGTTAGCAAGCTTTCAAGGTTTGCAATGGATGTTAGCTGACAGATATACAGAATTAGAAGCTGCTCGTTTAATCATTATGCAAGCTGCCGTAAATAAAGATAATAGTTTACCTTTTTCAACCTCAGCTTCGATGGCAAAAGTTTTTGCGTCTGAAAAAGCCAATGACGCTTGTTATACGGCATTGCAGTTATTGGGTGGCGCAGGATATATAAAAGAGTATCCGCTAGAACGTTTAGCGCGAGACGTTAGAATTACCACTATATACGAAGGTACTAGCGAGATTCAGCGAGTCATTATTGCCAGAGATATTTTAAAAGACTAAAAACATAAATTTATAAATATAAATGAGTAGCAAATAATGACAATTAAAATTAATTCAATTTCACCAGACAAACGTGGTGCTTGTCCTGCAGAGTTTAGTTTTGGTGAAACCTTCTCTGACCATATGTTTATTCAGCAATTTACCCCAGAGAAGCGCTGGCATAATCAACAGATTTATCCTTACCAGCCTTTATCTCTAGATCCTTCGGCTGCTGTTTTACACTATAGCCAAGAAATATTTGAAGGGCTCAAGGCTTATCGTCGCGCGAATGGCAGTGTTAACTTATTTCGTCCTCAAGAAAATGTAAGACGCTTTAATCGTTCTGCAAAACGTATGGTAATGCCAGAAGTTGATGAAATTTTGCACTTGGAAGCTATAAAGTCACTGGTTTATTTAGATCAAGATTGGGTGCCTCATCAACAAGGTTCATCTTTGTATATACGCCCTACTATGATTGCTACAAGCCCTAAATTGGGACTTGGCGCTAGTCGTAATTATAGCCATTTTATTATTACAGGTCCGGCAGGTAACTATTTTAAAGGCGGATTAACACCTATACCAGTTTTTGTTGCAGATGAATATCGTCGTGCAGTAAAAGGCGGTGTTGGGGAGGCTAAAACTGGAGGTAACTATGCTGCTAGCCTTTTTGCTTCTGAAGAAGTTATTAAGTTGGGTTATTCCCAAGTACTTTGGTTAGATGCGGTTGAAGGCAAATATATAGAAGAAGTTGGCGCAATGAATATCTGCTTTGTTTATGAAGGAGAGCAGATTGTCACGCCTGAACTTAGTGGCAGTATTTTACCTGGTATTACACGTGATTCTATTTTGAAATTAGCACCCACATTAGGCTACGAAGTAAGCGAACAACGTTTAGATATTGAAGTGATTTTAGCCGATATCACCAGAGGGAAAATAACCGAAGTATTTGGTTGTGGTACTGCTGCTGTTATATCCCCTTTAGGAAAACTTGGCTTTAAGGGAAAAGAGTACGTTATTAACGGTAATGAAACCGGTGACGTTGCTACCAAGCTTTATGATGAGTTGACGGGCATCCAGTATGGTACCCGTGAAGATAAATTTGACTGGGTAGTGTCAGTTTAAAAGGTTTTATTAATAGGAGGTAATATGAATTTAGTAGATAAAGTTGCTGTAGTTACCGGCGGTGCTTCAGGCCTAGGACGAGCAACACTAGAAGAGTTAATTAAAGTAGGTGTAAAAGTTGCTGCTTTCGACCTTAACAAAGATCAAGGAGAGCAGTTCGTAGCAGAATTTGGTGCTGATAAAGTACTATTTTCTTGTACAGATGTTACCAGTGATAGCTCAGTTGAAGCTGCATTTGAATCTGTTATTGCTAAGTTTGGTCGTGTAGATATTTGTATTAATTGTGCAGGTATCGCACCTGCTAAAAAAGTGCTTGATCGCAACAAAAAAGCACAAGCGTTATCTGCTTTTAGCATTGCTATCAATATTAACTTAATTGGCAGTTTTAATGTTGCTCGTATTGCTGCTGAGAAAATGGCATTAAATGAACCCAATGACGACAATGAGCGCGGTGTTATTATTAATACAGCATCCGTTGCCGCTTATGATGGGCAAATGGGACAAACGGCTTATGCGGCAAGTAAAGGAGGAATTGTTGCATTAATGTTACCTATGGCGAGAGATTTAGCGTCTTCGGGGATCAGAGTGAATACGATTGCGCCAGGTATTATGGGAACGCCTATGTTGTTGGCTATGCCAGAACAAGTACAAGAGTCACTTGTTAGTAATATTCAATTTCCTAAACGTATGGGAGCGCCCAATGAGTTTGCACGTCTTTCGTTACATATAATCGAAAATGGCTACATCAACGGTGAAACTATTCGTCTAGACGGTGCTATTAGAATGCCGTCGAAGTAAATAAATATATTCGTTTTTATGATTAGTCCTTAATCCAATTCTAGCGTAAAAGAGTAGAAGTTATGATGAAAATTAACGGTAGTTGTCATTGTGGAGAAGTCACCTTCGAAGCTAGGATTGATCCAATGAAAGTACGAATTTGTCACTGTATTGATTGTCAAAAACTGTCTGGTACTGCTTTTAGAACAACTGTTATGTCCCAACCTGATGGAATAACCTTCACCAAAGGGAAAGCAAAGGAATACATCAAAATAGCAGAGAACGGCAATCGTCGAGCACAAGGGTTTTGTCAGGATTGCGGTAGCAGTTTATATGCGACTACCGCTGAAAAATCTAATCGAGTATATGGCATAAGGGTAGGGACTCTTGAGCAACGTAATGAGTTAACACCATGTTTTCAGTTTTGGTGTCGTTCAGCATTACCTTGGCTTAACAAGCTGAATGATATACCTGCTTTTGAAGAGAACTGATAAATATTATCATTTGTAATAGGAGATATAAAAGTCAATAAGTTCGAGGCTTGCTTAAACCCGTCGAGAGGTTTTTATTTATAAAACCTCTAAAAATTCAGAGAAAAATTAATCAACTGACTTTCAACTTCTACTTTAGTTTCAAGTCATGGAATGTTAGTGGTTTTTAATAAATGGTTTGTTCCAAAATGTGAGTACTATGAGCTAGAACTTCTTGCTTTTGCGTAATAGCCGTTTCCACACACAACATAGTCAGATAACTATCGTTTGTCATGTCGTTCATGTTGATGGATTTTTCCTGCCATGGGTTCCACACCACTATGCTGTCATGACCCGAAGATAGAATGTTAGTTTCTACTTGCTCATCAACAATGCTGAGGGTGCTTGGCTTTTCTAAATGTACTCTGTCTGTTTCCTCGTGGAATCGGTATGGCTTAGGCGTATCGAACAATCGATAATCGCGCGTTTTATCAGAATACTGCTCAGACAAACCCAACAACTCGCATTGCTTGATATTTGAAATTGCAAAATAACTATGTAGCGCACAATTAAAGGTTAAGGGTGCGTCACCAAGGTTGGTGGTGCGTAATTGTATGTTTAACTGTCGTCCAACTCGAACCACTAGGGTGAGTTGTGCGTTGCCTTCAAACCCATCGCCTTTGCTAGTTTGTGGTTTTAGGCTGATGGTTGTGCCGGTATCCGTTTCTTCAGTATTGAGGATGTCCCAAGCTTGTGTGCGCACATAACCGTGAGCCGCTGCTGTAGTATTAGATGTATGTTCGCCGAACCAAGGCCAGCAGATAGGTATGCCGCCACGGATCGCTTTGCTACTGTCGAATAAAGCATTTGGGCTTACCCATAAGCGCTCTCTGTTGTCATGTTTTGGTTTGAAACTCAAAATGTGTCCCCCAAATAAAGATATTTCGGCATGGGCAAAGGCGTTATTAATATGCAAAATCTGAATTTTTTGTCGTGTTTTAATCGTGGTTGAATCAGTCAGTAGCATGTGAGTTCTCTGTGGGGGGATCAAAAAAGGCGACTTATATAGACGCCTTTTTAACATATTTTAATAGCCAAATTAAAGATCAACAGATCCTATTAAGGCGCCAAGCTATTTATTTGCTGATATGAGCTACCAAATCTAGTACTTTGTTTGAATAACCAATTTCATTGTCATACCAAGAAACCAACTTCACAAATGTATCCGTTAAGGCAATTCCTGCTGTGGCATCAAAAATTGAAGTGCGCACATCGCCAATAAAATCTTGTGAAACAACCGCATCTTCGGTGTAACCCATTACACCTTGCATATCGCCTTCAGAAGCGGCTTTCATCGCAGCACAAATTTCTGCATAGGTAGCTGGTTTTGCTAAGTTTACCGTTAAATCAACCACTGACACATCAGCGGTAGGCACACGAAAAGCCATACCCGTAAGTTTGCCATTAAGCTCTGGGATAACTTTACCCACAGCTTTCGCTGCACCGGTAGATGATGGAATGATGTTTTGAGACGCCCCACGTCCACCACGCCAATCTTTAGCCGATGGGCTGTCAACAGTTTTCTGCGTAGCTGTTGTTGCGTGTACAGTTGTCATTAAACCGTCAACAATGCCAAAGTTATCGTTTAATACTTTAGCCAAAGGCGCTAGGCAGTTAGTCGTACAAGATGCGTTAGATACCACATCTTGACCAGCATATTCGCTATGGTTAACCCCCATCACAAACATTGGCGTTGCATCTTTAGAAGGGGCAGAGAGAACGACTTTTTTGGCTCCCGCTTCGATATGTTTACGTGCAGTTTCGTCAGTCAAAAATAGACCCGTTGATTCAACTACAACTTCTGCACCAATGGTATCCCAAGCTAAGTCTGCAGGGTTACGCTCAGCGGTCACACGCACTGTTTTACCATTAACGACCAATTGACCGTCTTTTACTTCAACAGTGCCATTAAATTTTCCATGGGTAGAGTCATACTTAAGCATATACGCCATGTAGTCTGCATCTAATAGATCGTTAATACCCACTACTTCAATGTCGTTACGTTCACATGCGGCACGGAATACAAATCGACCTATTCGGCCGAAGCCATTGATACCTACTTTTATTGCCATCTTCAATCCTCTGATCTTTTTCAAACAAGTTGTTTAAACAAGGTTTTTACGAAAGGTGGTAACACCCTTCTGAAATATAATTACAAAATTATGGACTAAATAGCTTAATAAGGCAAAATATTCACGGTAATTTGTTATTAAATTACAATATTGTTATTTTGAAGGTATTTATTCGTTACTAACGAAGCGATTATCGTTGATAATAGTTGGATACAAATGGCGGTATATCATTGCTAGATATTACCTCCAATATTAAGGTATAAATGAAAGCTCAATAGGCACTAGTCAAATTGCAAAGGAATTACATTTTAATGACGTCTTCGTTACTTGAACAATTGGTGGAATATCGTGGAATTGAATCTCACTATAACGATGCCTGGGGTCGCCCCACAAATATAGCAACAGCAACAAAAACGAAATTATTATCAGCAATGGGATATCAAGTTGATGAGCCTAATTCGTTGTTAAAACAAGTGCAGGAAAATAGTCATAATGCCTGGTTATCTGTATTGAACCCTGTGCAAGTTCTTCGTGTTGCAGAAAATTTACAAATTGTAGTGCGTCTTCCCATTGAGCTGGTGACAGATGAATACATCGCTCATATTAATACTGAACTAGGCGAAATAATAGAGCATCGGTTTGTACCCATCGACTGTCAATTGGTAAATGTTGCACATATTGAAGATATGGAATTTCAAGAATATCTCATCGATATTCCGATAACATTACCATTGGGATACCATTCATTATCTTTAGTAATAGATGATGATGAGCTGGGAAGCATGCGACTTATAATAGCGCCATCCTCTTGCTATAAACCTGAGGCATTATTACAAGGTCAAAAGGTCTGGGGAATCAGTGTGCAGTTGTATTGTTTGCGCAGTGATAATAATTGGGGCGTTGGGGATTTTTCAGATTTATCTTTTCTGGTTGAAAAGCTGGCTAAACAAGGTGCTCAATTTGTTGGACTTAATCCCATTCATGCGCTTTATCCTGCTAATCCCAATGCTTGTAGCCCATATGGGCCATCTTCTCGTCGCTGGCTAAATTTTATTTATATTGATGTGACAGCACTGGACGGTTATCAACAAGCCAGTACTCAAGCTGTTGTAAACGATATTGATTTTCAGCAAAAACTACAAAAGGCGCGATCTACTGATTTAGTCGATTACGAGTTAGTCACTGAGTTAAAGTTAAATGCGTTAGAAAAAGTCTTTGCACATCAAAATAGTCAATATCTATCAAAAAACACTAAATTAAATAAAATATTTAAAGCCTTTGTCGTTGAAGGCGGCGAAAGTTTAAAGACCTTAGCAATATATGATGCGCTTCAAGAAAGTTTAGTGGCACAACAAAAACCATCTTCTGGTTGGCCCGTTTTTCCAAAAGAATTATCAGATTTCTATAATCCTGCAGTAAAAACGTTTAGCAAAAAAAATGCTAAACGAGTGAAGTTTTTTTTGTGGCTGCAATGGCAAGCAGCGTTGCAGCTTGAACAAGCTAACCAGGTTGCAGAGCAAAATAAGATGTCGATTGGTTTATATCGTGATTTAGCTGTAGGGGTAAGTGAAGGCAGCGCAGAAATTTGGGGCAATAAAGAATTGTATTGCACGAAAGCAAGTATAGGTGCACCATCCGATATATTAGGTCCACTAGGGCAAAATTGGGGATTGCCGCCCATGGATCCAGAAAAACTTTACGAACAACAATACCAACCTATTATTGAACTATTTGACGCTAATATGCGGGCCACTGGTGCGCTGCGTATTGATCACGTGATGGCGTTATTGAGATTATGGTGGGTGGCAAAGGGTGATGATGCCAAAGAAGGGGGCTATGTGTATTATCCAGTGGATGACCTATTGGCTATTTTGGCATTAGAAAGCCACAGACACCAAAGTTTGGTAATTGGTGAAGACCTAGGAACTGTTCCAGATGAGATAAGGACTAAATTAGCAGAAAATGGTGTGTATTCTTACCGCGTGTTCTTTTTTGAACAGGCTGACGACGGTGGTTTTTTCTCACCTGCTCATTACCCTGAACAGTCCATGTCTACTCTCACCACTCATGATATGCCTACCTTAACAGGGTATTGGCATTGTGATGATTTGGCATTAGGCAAAAAATTGGGGTTATATCCTACCGACGAAATTCTGAGCACTTTATATACCAGTAGACATGAAAATAAGCAGTCCATTTTAGATACCTTACATGGTCATCATTCGGTTAATGATGAGGTTGGACGTAATGGGCATAATGTGGCTATGAGTAAAGCGTTAAATTTTGGAATGCAGTTACATATGGCTGCTGGTTCAAGTGCGCTGCTCAGTTTACAATTAGAAGATTGGTTAGAAATGGATAAACCCGTTAATATTCCTGGTACCTTTAATGAATATCCCAATTGGCGGCGCAAGTTATCGCGAAATTTGCAGGACATATTTAATGACAGTTCATTAAATAATCTTGCGGCTAATTTAACTGAGGCACGTCAACACTCCTCAAAGTAAAATAGAAAGTGGCTCATATATAATGTGAGCCACTCATACTAAGGCGACACAATGCAACTCGAACAAGCACTAAAACAAGCCAAATGTACTTTTCCATTTACTCATTTGGGCGCTCATTTTCAGCCATCAAACTCTATTTTCACTATTACAACTTGGCTGCCCAATGCAGAGAAAGTCAACGTCATTGACTTAGCATCGGGTAAGCCGCTCGGCTCTTTAAAAAAAGTTAATGGTAGTCATTTATTTCGAGGGGAGTTTAACGTTAAACAAGCACCGCAGGTTTACGCATTCGAGGTAGCCAATACACAAGGGCAATACCAGGTTGTTGACCCTTATCAGTTTCAAGAGCAAGCTTATCACGCGGTACATTTTATCGATCACAGTGCGCAAAATGTCTATCAACAACTAGGTGCACAATTGATTAATTTGGATGTGGGATTAGAAGCGCCCATTCAAGCAACTCGGTTTGCTGTGTTCGCACCTAATGCGAGTGCTGTTTCACTGATTGGTGAGTTTAATTATTGGGATGGTTCGTGTCTGCCCATGCAAAAAACCGACTTTGGTTATTGGGTATTGGTTGTGCCGGGCATAGAGGCTGGGGCTAAATACAAATATCAAATTAAAGATGCTGCTGGTAATGAATTACCTCACAAAGCTGATCCTGTTGGCTTTTATGCTGAGCAATACCCTTCTCATACTTCTGTAGTTTACGACCACCAGCAATATCAATGGAAAGATAAAGCATGGCTTAAAAAGGCTAAAAATAATAAATACCATCAGCCGATGAGTATATATGAATTACACTTGGCCTCATGGAAACGACCCTCGGCTGATTCTGCAGAAACCTACCTAAGTTATCGAGAGTTAGCAGAGCAAATAATCCCCTACATTAAACACATGGGTTACACCCATATTGAGTTGTTACCTGTTTCTGAGTTTCCTTTTGATGGCTCTTGGGGCTATCAACCAGTGGGATTGTTTGCACCTAGTAGTCGGTTTGGTACACCCGATGATTTCAAGTTTTTTGTTGACCAATGTCATCAAAATAACATTGGCGTGATCATCGATTGGGTGCCTGCCCATTTCCCCGAAGACGGCCACGGCTTAGCAAGATTTGATGGCACCCATGTTTACGAATATGAAGATCCACGCAAAGGGTGGCATCCAGATTGGAATTCGTGCATTTACGATTTTGGTAAGGATACTGTACGTCAATTTCTGGTAGCCAATGCGTTGTTTTGGGTAGATAAATACCATATTGATGGACTGCGTGTTGATGCGGTGGCATCCATGTTGTATTTGGATTACTCCCGAGATGAGGGAGATTGGATCCCCAATGTAGATGGTGGAAATCACAATTTCGAAGCCATAAGTTTTCTACAATGGATGAATACAGAAGTATACGAAAAATTCCCTCATGCAATGACTATCGCCGAGGAGTCTACTTCGTTTCCTAAGGTATCGCGCCCCGTGTCTGAAGGTGGTTTGGGCTTTGGTTTTAAATGGAATATGGGTTGGATGCATGACTCATTGCATTATATTGCTAAAGATCCGTCATATCGACGTTATCACCATAATGAAATTACATTCTCCATGGTGTATGCATTTGATGAAAGTTTTGTGTTACCTATTTCTCATGACGAAGTGGTTCATGGTAAAGGCTCATTGTTGCGTAAGATGCCTGGTGACGAGTGGCAACAAGCGGCTAATCTGCGTGCTTATGCTGGATTTATGTATGCTCACCCAGGAAAAAAACTTAACTTCATGGGTAATGAGATTGGTCAAGCCGCAGAGTGGAATCATGATAGCTCGGTTAATTGGCATTTACTTGAGTTCGAGAAGCATCAAGGTATCCAAAACTTGTATCGCGACTTAAATAAAGCGTATCGCAAATATCCCGCGTTATATGAATTAGATCACAGCCATGAAGGCTTCGAATGGATTGATCATGGTAATGCGGAGCAAAGTATTTTGTCTGTATTACGAAAGTCCACTGATGCAAAACAAAAGATTTATGTGCTGATTAATTTTACGCCTGTACCATACGAAAACTTTACATTAGGTGTCCAGGATGAAGGCGTGTATGAGCTGATTTTGAACTCAGACGATAAAAAATATTGGGGCGGCGCTCACAAAACCAACAAAAAAATGCAGGCAACCTCAGAGCCTTGGAACGACCAACCTTATTCTGTGAATGTTAATTTACCCTCTTTGGCATGTTTATTTATTTTATTTAAGGGCTAGTCATGTCCAATTTTTATGTTTCAGATGGGCAACCTAATCCTCTTGGTGCCACTATAGGGCATGGTGGCTGCAACTTTGCCGTGCATTGCCCGAGTGCCGATGGGGTTGAGATCTGTTTGTTTGATAAAAATACAGAAGAACAGCTGGCGGCAATTGTTATGCCTGCAAAAACGGGCAAAATTTGGCACTGCCAGCTTGATGGAATTCAGGCTGGGCAATTGTATGGATACCGAGTGATTGGCGAAAATCATGCGCATGTAGGGCTGAAATTCGATCATCAGAAGTTACTCATTGACCCCTATGCAAAAGCATTAAATAGGTCTGCTGTATGGAATAAAACTCAGTATAAGGGTGATAGCCAGTTTATGATCCCAAAAGGCATAGTTCAAAACTCTGAGGGTAATCTAAAACAAACTCCAAAACCCCAGACGCCACTTGATCAAACTGTGATTTATGAAACTCACGTTAAAGGATTAACTCAGTTGCATCCCAGTGTGCCTGACCAATATAAAGGTAAATTTTTGGGGGTGTGCCAACCTGCGATTGTGAACCATTTAAAATCATTAGGTATTACCGCTATCCAGTTAATGCCAGTGGCAGCATTTATGCCAGAACCCTATATCACCAATAAAGGTCTGACCAATTATTGGGGTTACAATCCGATTAATTATTTTTCTCCCGACCCTAGATATGCAATAGATGATGGTGTAGCTGAATTTAAAACTATGACGCAGACTCTTCATGAAGCAGGTATTGAAGTGATTTTGGACGTGGTTTATAACCACACTGCTGAGGGAGGCATTGATGGTCCGCTGTTGTCATTTAAAGGGTTTGATAATTCTTCATGTTATTTATTTGAGCGAAACGAATATGGCGCTGTTGATTACAATAAATATGTGAATAATTCAGGCTGCGGTAATAGTGTTAATACTGCTTTTCCTTATGTACTCAAAATGGTTATGGATGCACTTCGCTATTGGACTACAGAAATGGGCGTGGATGGGTTTCGTTTTGACTTGGCAGCTAGTTTAGGTCGAGATCCTTATGAGTTTTCAACCTTATCTGGTTTTTTCCGCACTATTCGTCAAGATCCTGTGTTGGTCAATACAAAGCTAATTGCTGAACCTTGGGACATAGGTCATGGTGGTTATCGACTGGGACAATTTCCATCAAATTGGCTAGAGTGCAATGATAAATATCGTGATACGGTGCGAGCATATTGGCGAGGAGATAAAGGTCTTGTCAGCGATTTTGCGACTCGTTTATTAGGTTCACGTGATGTGTTTCCTAAAGCAGATCGTTCCATTCTTACTTCTGTCAACAACATCAGTTATCACGACGGTTTTACTTTACACGATCTAGTGAGTTATGCCGAGAGGCATAACGAAGCGAATGGCGAACAAAACCGAGATGGCCACGGGCATAATTTGTCGGCTAACTATGGTGTCGAAGGCCCAACCACAGATGCTAAAATACTTGCTATGCGCGAGCGACAAAAGCGTAACCTGTTTGCCACTTTGATGTTGTCCCAAGGTATTCCTCACATGCTTGGTGGCGACGAACTCAGCCGAACTCAACATGGTAACAACAACGCATATTGCCAAGACAATAACATCAGCTGGCTTGATTGGACATTAAACCAATCTAAACAAGACTTTTTAACTTTTTGTCAGCAAACCATTTCTTTGCGTAAAAGCAGTGAGATTCTCAACCACCTTAATTTAAAAGATGACCGCTATTTATCAGGTCACAATGTGGAAAAAATTAATTGGTATCGACCAGATGGAGCACGCAAGCTAGAAGACGACTGGCAAAATCATGACAATCAATCTTTTGCTTTAGAGCTATGCGGGCCATATAGCGAAAGTCAATCACACCACGAACATTGGTTGTTGGTCTTTAATGCCAGCGAACACGACGTGCATTTTCATTTGCCCGATTTAGGTGCCAACACAGCTTGGAAAATTATGCTGGATACTCGATATGCGAGATGGTCTGAACAACCCAATATACTTATTAGACAAGTGCATATGCAGGCATTTAGAAGTATTTGTGTGTTTAAGTGCTCCATTGGGGATTGATTTGGCAAAGAGCCTGCTCCGCTAACATTCATATTTCAATAAAGGAATGTTTTATTGCTGCAACGTTTAGATAGTCTGCTTTTTATAAAACAGTCATCCAAAGCATCTGAATAGTGACGTATTTATAAATACATGGCTAATTGTCTTATTTTGATGGAGTGGAATTGGTTATTAACTGTTTTTTATTCTATTTATTTAAATCGTTAAGCTAAATTTCACTTTTTTTATGAAAGTAACTTTCATTTCATGATGATAAATATCTGCGATTTGGTACCAGAATCGTATTATTTGTCTTTAATTTGGCTCATTTGATTAGTTAAGTCGTGAGTTTTTAAAAAGTTGTTAAAAGATCACCTATATATAACCACTTTTTATTGTCTTTTAGACAAATCCGTAATTTATCAACAATTTGGCTCTACCTCTTTCCTTCTTTAGAATGCTGCGCAAATTGAGAAAAATCTTAATCTTTTATGGGCCGGGGGTATTTGTTACCAAGGTCATTTCAGCGATTTAATTACTAAGGTAGTAAGACTTAATATTATGAATCAACAGTTAGAGCAGGAACTATTAGGCAGTTGGCAAGAAAGACAAGAGTTTGCTGAGCAAATGCAACCTATTCTGGGTAAGTTATATCGAAACAGAGCAATTGAAATATCTGTTTATGGGCGTCCTTTATTAGGTGCTAGCGCCATCGATATTATTAAGGCTCACCGCACAGTAAGACTCAAAGAAAAGCAAAAGTTGCGTCTAAGAGAAAGTTGGCCATTGCTTAAAGCATTAAATAAAATGGAACTTGCTCCTGCTCATATTGATTTAGGAAAATTGGCGTATGGTTATCATTATGATCCCGCCTATTCGGGCGTATCGATTGAAGACTATTTGTCTAAACAGTTAAAAGTGATTGTGAATGTTAAAGATGATCAAAAACCTCAAGATGTGGTGTTGTATGGATTTGGTAGAATAGGCCGATTGTTGGCCAGATTACTGATTGAAAGGCAAGGTACGAACAATAAGTTACGCTTAAAAGCGATTGTTGTTCGTGGTGGCAAAGAAGGTGATTTAGAAAAACGTGCGAGTTTATTACGCCGTGATTCAGTGCATGGACCTTTTAATGGCAGTATCACTATCGATATAGAAAAAAATGCGATTAAAGCCAACGGCTCTTATATTCAAGTTATCTATGCTAACAACCCGATTGAGGTCGATTACAATAAATATGGGATCGATCAAGCGATCCTTGTCGACAATACCGGTATGTGGCGTGATGAACAAGGCCTAGGTCAGCATCTACAATCCAAGGGTGTTAAAAAGGTATTGTTAACGGCACCAGGAAAAGGTGATATTAAAAATATTGTGTACGGGGTAAATGACAAAGACATATTGTCATCAGATACCATCTTGTCTGCTGCCAGCTGCACCACTAATGCCATCACACCCGTGCTAAAAGCATTAGATGAAAAATATGTGATTAAAAGTGGGCATGTTGAAACCGTGCACTCCTATACTAATGATCAAAACCTGATTGATAATTTTCATAAAGGTGATCGCCGTGGTCGCAGTGCACCATTAAATATGGTCATTACAGAAACCGGTGCCGCTACCGCAGTGGCTAAAGCTTACCCAATATTAGAAGGGAAACTCACTGGTAGCTCTATTCGTGTGCCCACTCCTAATGTGTCTTTGGCGATATTGAATTTACACTTAGGTGAAGCAACTGATAAAGCCGCTATTAATGAATATTTACGGGATATTGCTTTATTTTCGCCGTTGCAACATCAAATTAATTTCACCGCGTCAAAAGAAATTGTATCCACCGACTTGGTGGGCACACGCGCACCTTCAGTTGTTGATTCTCAAGCTACAATAGTCGCTGGCAATAGAGCCACATTATATGTGTGGTATGACAATGAATTTGGTTACAGTTGTCAGGTGATGAAAGTATTGCAACATATTTCTGGCTTAGTATACCCAACATTGCCTGATTCTTTGCCAAGTCAATGATACTGATCTGACCTTGGTTCGAAGATAAATGTAAAAAACGTTTTTGATGGTTTTTTAGATGGAAACATGTGAGGCACTCCATTTCTTTGTCACACCAATCCTTATTGACGTGGCTTGAATTAAAGTGTCCTGTCGTTATAAAACGCGTATTTTGAAGTGGCTTGGGTATATGGCTGGTTTTTTCGGAATAAACATCTTTACTTGGTCCTTTTTTCATAATGACTGTGATAAATTACTGTTGTTATCTTTTAATAGGACCAAAAAGTGAGAATCAGCAGCAATTTTGATAGTGGTAATATCCACGTTATCCGCGCAGAAGATCCATTCAATATTCAACTCAGTATTCGTAAGGATAACCAATCTGATTTTTATCAGTGGTTTCACTTTAAGCTTGAAACACAAAGCTTTATAACTCACCAGATTGCTATTACTGATCTGGAAAAGTCGGCATATCCTGGCGGATGGCAAAACTACCAAGCTGTGGCCTCTTATGACAGACAAGAATGGTTTCGGGTAGATTGCGAATTTGATGGTGACACCTTCACCATTAACCATACGCCAGAATTTGAACATACCTATTACGCCTATTTTGCCCCTTATAGCTACGAGCGACATTTGGACTTGCTCAGTTGGGCACAAAATTCCTCAGATTGTCGCCAAGAGTGTTTAGGTGAAACCCTAGATGGTCGCGATATGTCTTTACTCGTGGTGGGGCAACCAGAAGAAGGCAAAAAAGTCATTTGGGTAACGGCCCGTCAACATCCCGGCGAAACCATGGCCGAGTGGCTGATTGAAGGGTTTTTAGAGCGTTTATTAGATGAAGACGATGGATTAGCCAGACAATTACTGGATAAAGTGGTTTTTTACGTTGTCCCTAATATGAATCCTGATGGTGCAGTGCGTGGTCATTTACGTACCAATGCCAAAGGTATGAATTTAAATCGTGAATGGCAAACGCCAAGTATGGAAAACAGCCCTGAAGTATTTTTGGTTAAACAAAAAATGCTGGAAACCGGTGTCGACATGTTTTTGGATGTACACGGAGATGAGGCTTTGCCTTATAACTTTGTGGCTGGTTGTGAAGGTAATCCTAATTACAATCAGCGATTAAAGGGACTTGAAGAGGGTTTCAAAACGGCTTTAAAAACTGCAACACCCGAATTTCAAGATGAATTTGGTTATGATAAAGATGAACCGGGTACCGCTAATTTAACAGTTGCTACCAATGCCATAGGTCATGAATTTGATTGTTTGGCTTACACCTTAGAAATGCCATTTAAAGACAATATTGATTTGCCAGATTCCGTGTATGGATGGTCACCGGCCCGCTGTAAACAATTGGGTGAAGATGTATTGATTGCCATGCGTGCAGTAGTTGATATCCTTCGTTAGAACAATTGGTATAAAAATAATAATTAAAATAACTAAAATAAAACGACAAAAAATTAAGGGGAAAACCGTTGGAAGCTTTTCATAATTTACTGAAATCGATGGATGGCATGCTGGGGGGCGCTTGGTGGTTCCCTTATGTGTTACTAGGTACAGGTTTATTTTTTACTATTTACTTAAAATTTCCACAGGTGCGCTACTTTAAGCACGCATGGAAGGTGGTCACAGGCAAATATGATAAAGCCGACGCACCTGGTGATACTACACATTTTAGAGCCTTAACCACTGCACTTTCAGGTACGGTTGGCACAGGTAATATTGGTGGCGTGGCATTTGCGTTATTTTTAGGTGGACCCGCTGCTTTGTTTTGGATGTGGGCTACTGCGTTTTTTGGTATGACGACTAAGTTTGTCGAAGTCACCTTGTCGCATAAATATCGCGATAAAACGCCTGATGGCACTATGGCGGGTGGCCCCATGTATTACATGGACAAACGTCTAAACATGAAGTGGTTAGCCGTTGCCTTTGCTATTGCTACAGTCATTAGTTCTTTTGGTACCGGTAACCTGCCGCAAAGTAATAGTATTGCAACCAGTATTGAAGCCACTTTCGGCTTTGATCCTTTGATTGTAGGTAGTGTGCTGGGCGTACTCTTGGCTTTAGTTATTTTAGGTGGTATCACCCGTATTGCTGCGGTTACTTCAAAAATAGTGCCTATTATGGCATTGATTTATGTGGTGGGTGCTTTTACCGTTATTTTTGCCAATATAGAAAACGTTGGACCGGCCTTTGTCTCAGTGTTTTCAGATGTGTTTACAGGCTCAGCGGCTACGGGTGGATTTTTAGGGGCCACAATCGCTTATGCCTTTAACCGAGGTGTTAACCGTGGCTTGTTCTCGAACGAAGCAGGGCAGGGTTCTGCACCTATCGCTCACGCTGCTGCAAAAACTGATGAGCCTGTAGCTGAGGGTATGGTGTCTATTCTTGAGCCGTTTATCGATACTATCCTTATTTGTACGATAACTGGTTTAGTTATCCTTTCTTCTGGGGTGTGGAAAGACAAACATGTTAATACCTTCGATCGTACCGATATGTATATTTTAGCTGGCGATTATGTTGAAACTAACGCTGCGGATAAACAAACGCTTTATGCTTATATCAATGATATTGAAGGCCATGGTGTCAGCGAATTTAATGGTGAGATACAAGTGGTTAATGGTAAGGCTGTGAGTCAAGGTTTTACGATTTTTAATGCCCGCTCATTTGCCGATAATGTGGTTTTCTCGTTAGGTGATGCAGATGACAATTACACAGGCACATTAAAAGTAGTCGATGGTAATTTACTTAAAGACAATATAATCGTAAGAGGTGAGTCGCTAATTCATTCTGCGAGTCTTACTGCCTTGGCTTTCACTAAGGGTTTCTTTGGTGAGTCGGGTAAATATATTGTCTCGGTTGGATTATTATTGTTTGCTTTTTCTACTGCTATTGCATGGTCGTATTATGGTGATAGAGCCATGACCTATTTATTTGGTCCGCGTTCAGTGATGCCTTACCGTGTGGTGTATGTGGCTGGGTTTGTCTGGGCTGCAGTGTCTGATACTACCCTAGTGTGGACTTTGTCTGCTGTAGCGATAGTGGTGATGACCTTGCCTAACTTATTTGGTATTTTCTTATTGCGTAAAGAAATGAAAGACTCGGTCGCCGAGTATTGGGTCAAGTTTAATAAAGAACAGAAGTAGTTTTTTAAAGTTTAAAGCGCGGCAAATAGCCGCGCTTTTCTGTTTTAACTCGGATCCTGATTATCTATGTTTGGAGTAAAAGGTATGGCATTAATAGATTGCCCTTCTTGCAGTAAAAAAATATCGGATAAAGCACAAATTTGTCAGCATTGTGATTTTACACTCGGTACAGTTAACGCTGATGACATAGCTCGTAAGCGAAACTTAAAGAAGTATCTGAAAAATCAGAATATCCAAATGCAATCGATGATAGCGATGCTGTTATTTGTATCGGGTTTTGGTTTTATGTATTGGGGTGGTGCTTCCCCCGAGGGGTTGCAATATAATTTTGCTATCGGCCTGTCGGTGTTAGGCTTTGTTTGGTACATAGCTAATCGTGTGCGTTTGATAATATTAAAGAGGTCTGATTAAAAAATGGATAACACTGCGTTATTAACGTCGATGACTGAGCCTGTTTACATGAAATTGCTGCAAGCAGTAGAAACAGGCAAATGGTTAGATGGTTCGCCGCTAACAGAACAGCAACGAGATACTTCTATGCAAGCTGTGATGTATTATCAGGCAAAAGTCCTTAAGTCCGATCAACATATGACTATTGGTCCTGACGGTGAAATTGTTCATCGAAGTCGTGAATCTCTGCAACAAGAACTCAAACAAAATTCTAATAACATTCAAACAATAGCGCGGTTTAAACAGGATGATCTTTAAGCACCTTTTTCGTTCCAAACATCAAAATCCTGATCCTCAGGTACGCCTTCAAGCAATAGAAAGTCTGAATAAGCAACATCCACAACATAAAACAATTTTGCACGAATTGGCTTTTAACGATTCCGATGGGAGCGTTAGTCTGGCTGCCTTACATAAGCTCGATAGTTTTGTGCTGTGGTACAAAATGTCAGAAATTGCCAAAAACGATAGAGTCCAGAAAAAAGCACAACGGGTTGTTGAAAACATTCTGTTAGATCAGCAAAACAAAGTGTTAACTGAACAAGTAAAACGTCAGTTTATGCTTGAAATGCGTGACATAGGTTTAATCGAAAAGTTACTTGGGCAACCGTGGGTTCAACAAGACACCAAACTTGCGATGTTGTTACTTCAAAAACTAGATAAACCACAATTCCAAGAAAAAATATTGTTTGATACTCAAAATGAGAGTTTACAAACTACTATTTTAAAAACATTTGTCGATAACGTACAGACTCGTAAGTTACTCAATAAAATAAAGAAAAAAAAATCTTCAAATGTATTAATAGATTTGGCGAATGAAATACTTGAAGGCTGGATTAGGGCAGAACAAGCGCCTATTGAAGTGGAGCAACAAGTGAAAATGGTGTTGTCTCGTTTGTTGGCTCTAAAAGACCAGAGCGATTTATTACACATCCAACAACAACAAACAGCGCTAACCCATGAGTACTCAAAAATAGCTGAACGTTTTGATTGTTTGTCAGAGCTTAAACGTGCTGAATTTGAACAAAAATATGCAGACATCAGCACCCGTGTTGCACGGACTGTAGAATTGTTAAAACCCCAGTGGCAATTACAGCAAGATGCGTTGGCATTAAGCCAAAGAATGCATACATTCTTTCTTGAAACTGAGCAAAGCTTAGCAGAGCTGTCTATACAACTGACAACACGGATCAGTGAAGTTAGTCAATCAGAAGTGGAAAATGTGCTACAAAAACTTAATGTACACATTGAGCAGTTACAACAACTCACTCGTCAATTACCCGCCACTAATCAAGTTGCCCACAGACGTTTAGAACAATTAAACAATCAATTACTGTCTAGCTTCAATATCTTTACGGATCTTCCGCTGTTGCAACAAGCTATTAAGTCAGGAATGGACTTGTTAGAGAAGTTTGCAGGTTTGGCATTACCCAATGATGTTAGCCAAATTGAAGCTGCAGAAGAATATCTTAAAGAACAAAGACAAGCATGGCGTCAAACAATTTCTAGCTATCAGGCATATATACCAGTTAGCTTGTCACAGCAGTGGAATGAACGTTTTAAACTTTGGCAACAAGCAATAAGAGCTTTAAATACCCAATTGAATGGCGAAGTTTCTCGTTGTAGAAATAAATTAAGAGCCGTTGAAAGCCTCATTAACCAAGGAAAGTTCAAAGTGGCCATGGTGTTGTATCAAAAAGTACAAAACTGGTTCAATGTTTTACCGGAGAAACAACAAGGACAACTTGAGCGAACCTTTAGTTCGGTTAAAGAGCAGATTGAAAACTTAAAAGACTGGCAAGATTATATTGCCGCTCCTCGCAAGCCAGCGATGCTTAATGAAGTGCAGGCTTTAATAACACATCCTTTAGATATTGATGCTCAGTCTTCAGCTATTAAGTCTTTTCGTTATCAATGGAATAGCCTTGGTAAAACAGATACCGAGTCTGACCAAGCTTTAAACGAAGCCTTTGAAAGCGCAATTGAACAAGCCTTTGCACCATGCCGTGAGTTTTATGATCAACAGCAACAGCAACGCGAGCAAAATATGCTGGCTAAACAACAAGTTTTGGCTGAGATTAAGAACCTATATGACAACGATTGCGGTATTGCCCAACTGACTAAAAGCTTAAGAAGTGTTCAGCAAAAATGGAAAAACATTGGCGAGGTGGACTTTAAGCATCGCAACACCCTGTTCGATAATTATCAGCAGTTACTTAACCCTCTCAGGGATAAAGTGTCGGCTTTCTATCAAAACAACGCGGAGCAAAAGCAGGCATTGTTAATAAAAGCTGAGAAGCTGTTAGAGCTTGACTCAGTGAATGAAGCCATAGAGCAAGCGAAGAAACTGCAACAGACTTGGAAGACCATCGATCATGCAGGCAAAAAGGCCGAATCTGAATTATGGGCTGCTTTTAGAAAGGTGAATGACAGCATATTCGCCAAAAAATATGAGGTTGATCAACAAGAAAAGTCACAACTGAAAGAACAAGTGGCGTTAGTCAAAGACCACGTTGCCCAGCTTGAATTATTGCTCGGTAGTGCAGCTGATAAAGCCAGCGTGAAAAGTGCTTTGCAGAACAAACAAATGGTCATTGATATGATAGCTCTTTTGCCTGTGACTGAGCGTCGGGTATTGGAACAGCGTGTTCAAAGCCTTGATGAGCAGCAACAGGTAGTATTAACTGCGTTGCTTAAATCTGCTAAAGGCCAAGCATATCAAGATTTGTTCAGTGTATTAAAACTGTGGCAAGGGGATAGCGAAATACCGGATGGGGTGGCAATGTTAAGCAAGCAGTGGCAGCAATGTTTTCGTGAGCTGAGTGAAAATGTCGAACGACATGATTTGACCATAAAAATGGAAATAGTCGCACAACAGGATTCCCCCCCAAAAGACGCTACAAAGCGTCAATCTATTCAAATGCAATTGATGGCTCACAAGTTACAAACTGGAGATAGTTTAGACATGTTGTCATTGCTCAAAGATTGGATTAGGGCAGGCTCCTTAAGTAAAAGTGACATCACTTTACTTAAGCGAGTTGAACCTTTGTATGCAAGATAAACTTACATTAATTCGGCTGAATAAATTTATCAGCGATTCAGGTTTTAGCTCTCGCCGTGAAGCAGATAAATTAATTGAACAACAAAGAGTCAGAATAAACAACAGTATTCCTGAGTTAGGCACTAAGGTGACGCCCGGAGATGTGGTCACCGTTGATGGCCAGCTTATTCAAGCCAGTGCCATCGATAAAGCTGACCGGGTATATATTGCTTATCACAAGCCCGAGGGTATTACTTGCACGACTGAACTGCATATCAAAGGTAATATTGTTGATGCCATAGGCCATAAGCACAGAATTTTCCCTATAGGCCGACTAGATAAACCCTCCGAAGGGTTAATTTTTTTGACCAGTGACGGCGATATCGTCAATAAAATTTTGCGGGCTGAAAATGCACATGACAAAGAATACGTGGTGACGGTTAATCGGCCTTTGACTGAACATTTTATTCAAAAGATGGCCAACGGTATACCTATTTTAGATACGGTCACTAAAACCTGCCAGGTGACCATGCAGAGTAAAATGGTGTTTCGCATTGTTTTGACTCAAGGATTAAATCGGCAAATTCGCCGCATGTGTGAATATTTAGGGTATGAGGTGGTGAAGCTTAAGCGCACGCGAATTATGTCGGTTCGGTTGGCTGGGTTGAAAGCTGGACAATGGCGAGATTTGACTGCTGATGAGATGGCTGAGATTAATGGGGCTGTTGAGGGGTCGAGTAAAACGGCGGTTTAAGCGCTTTTTTATCATTCGCTAGCACTTACTGCCATCCTCACGTTTTTTGTTGGCCTTTCGCGCTATCATCCGTGAAGGTTCTGTCTCAGCCAATTACTCTTTTTATAAAGCCCGTCCTGCAAGCTCGGCTCCCGACTTTACCTAAAGGCCCGCTGAAACTTGAAAGGCGCAAAGCAGTAGCGGAGCCACCAAAAAAGTCAATTAACAAAATAATTAACGCATGACAATTGATTAACTTTTAATGGGTTATATCAGGCCGCTTATCATAGCTGTCCAATTCATTTTTCTGGTGTTCAAGTTATTTTTCTCTTTACCCAATTCCAAATAAGGGCAATTGGTAATTTCATCTGTGATAGACAAACAATCAACATCAACTATTCTCATATATATTATTAAGAGCTGCTATTGATGGTGATGAAAGGATCAATAACAAAAATAGAGGAATATACCGTGAACAATATTTTTGTTTTTGGTGCAGATGAATTCAATCTTTCCCTGATGCGTTCGCTTGAGTCTGCCCGGGAGTATTGTTTTCATGAGCTTTATCAATACTGTGAGGTAAAAACAGGGAAGGAAATCCCGGTCAAAACCTTATATGAAGGTGCTGTCGCGCAACTCAAAAATTATCCCAGCTCCGTAGATGCCATTGTCGGCTATTGGGACTTTCCGGTTAGCACCATGCTTCCTCTATTGTGCCAATCCTTCGGCCTGCCTTCTCCAAGCTTTGAAGCGGTGCTTAAATGCGAACATAAATATTGGAGTAGGCTGGAGCAACGCAGGGTAATACCCGAATATATCCCCGATTTTTGCGCAGTTGACCCTTTTAAAGATGATTATCAGCTGCACATCACCCTCGATTACCCCTTTTGGCTTAAGCCTGTGAAAGCCGCTTTATCACAGCTCGGATTTATGGTGCGTAATGATAGTGAACTGGAAATGGCGATTTCACAGATTAGAGAAAAAATATACTGCTTTGCCGAGCCCTTTAACTACTTAATGCAATTTGCTGAACTGCCAGATGATATTGTTGCTATTGATGGCAATCACTGCATCGCCGAAGAGATCATCTCTCATGGCCAGCAATGCACCCTTGAAGGCTATGTTTTTAATGGAACGTTCTGTGTCTATGGTGCCGTTGACTCGATCCGCGAAGGCGAGCATGGTTCCAGTTTCTCTCGCTATCAATATCCATCATCAATTCCGCAGCCTGTTCAAGATAAAATGGTCGCCGTTACCGAACGCTTTCTTAACTATATCGACTTTGATAACGGCCCGTTCAATATTGAGTATTACTGGGACAAGAAGAGTGGCCATATCTGGTTACTGGAAATTAACCCCCGTATTTCCAAGTCCCATTCTCCATTATTTCGCAACGTCGATGGTATGTCACATCATCAGGTAATGCTGGCGTTGGCTTTGGGGGAACAGCCAATATTTCCCCATCGTCAAGGCCTATACCGATATGCAGCCAAATTTATGTGGCGGACACATACAGATGCTCTGGTTAACAGGGTGCCCACAGAGCAAGAGATGCAGGCCGTTATGCAGCGTATCACTGGTACTGAGGTTCAGCTGAATGTCTGTGAAGGGATGCGTCTGTCTGATCTTAATTATCAGGACAGTTACAGCTACGAGATTGCGTCAGTGTTCGTAGGTGGTGACAGCGAGCAGGAGTTGTTGCAGAAATATTGTGATGTGCAACAGGCGTTACCGCTGACACTTGTAGCGTTGTCCTAAATGATATGCGCAATAATGATGAGGGGAAAATATGATGGTTGCCGAACACTTCGCAAACAAAATCCGACATATCGAACATTGCTGGATCCCGATGACCGACGGCATTCGCCTTTCAGCTCGTATCTGGATGCCAAAAGGGGCTGAATCTCAGCCTGTACCGGCAATTTTTGAATACATTCCTTACCGTAAGCGCGATGGAGTAAGATTGCGAGACGAAACCATGCATCCGTATTTTGCTGGGCACGGCTACGCCTGTATCCGTGTTGATATCCGAGGCAGCGGTGATTCGGAAGGTGTGCTGACAGACGAATACCTGCAGCAGGAACTTGACGATGGTGTCACTGTTATTGAGTGGCTGGAAAAACAGCCATGGTGCGACGGAAGTATCGGCATGTATGGTATTTCATGGGGGGGATTCAATGGCCTGCAGATTGCGGCGATGCAACCGCCACAGCTTAAGGCTATCATCAGCGTTTGCTCTACTGATGACCGCTATGCCGATGATGTGCACTATATGGGAGGCTGTCTGCTAGGTGATAATCTTTCTTGGGCCTCGACAATGTTTGCCTACAACTCTCTGCCACCGGATCCGCAAATTGTCGGTGATAAGTGGCGCGATATGTGGTTTGAACGCCTTAAAGGCAGTGGTTTGTGGTTGGATACTTGGCTTAATCATCAGCACCGTGATGAGTACTGGCAGCATGGCTCTATCTGCGAAGATTTTTCTAAGGTGCAGATCCCGGTCATGGCGGTTAGCGGCTGGGCTGATGGCTACAGCAACGCGGTTTTTCGCCTGCTCACCAATTTGACTGGGCCAAGACAGGGACTGATTGGCCCCTGGAGTCATAAGTATCCACACATTGGCGTACCCGGCCCGGCGATCGGTTTTTTGCAGGAATGTCTGCGCTGGTGGGATAAATGGCTGAAGGGAATTGAGACTGGCATTATGGACGAACCCATGCTGCGGGCATGGATGCTGGACAGTATGCCTCCGTCTACTTTTTATCATCAGCGCTATGGTCACTGGGTCAGTGAGCCATCCTGGCCGTCTCCGAATATAGGGACGATTGCCTTCAAACTCGATAAATATCGTCTGGTGGACGAGTTCGCAGAGGTTGATGAGGAGGAGCTGTGTTTACAGTCACCATTGAGTAATGGTCTATTTGCTGGCAAGTGGTGTTCATATAGCACGACACCAGATCTTCCCCATGATCAGCGTGAAGAAGAAGGCGGTGCGTTAGTCTTCACAAGTGAGCCTCTGGGCACCGCACTTGAGATCATGGGTGCAGTCGTAATTGAGTTGGAATTATCGGCCAGCCAGCCGGTGGCGATGGTTGCTGTGCGGCTATCGGATGTGCATCCCGACAACAAGAGTTCACGGGTGACGTACGGCCTGTTGAACCTGACCCATAGAGACAGCCATGCCAAGCCCACACCGCTGCAACCGGACAAGCGCTATCGTGTAAAAGTGCAGCTTAACGGTGTAGCCCAGATATTCCCCAAGGGCCACCGTATTTGCATTGCTATTTCTTCATCTTATTTTCCGCTGGCCTGGCCTCCAGGAGAGTCGACGCAGCTCAAGATTTACACTGGTTGCAGCCGCTTGATATTGCCTAGCCGAACGCCACGTAAAGAGACGATTGCTTTTCCTGAACCAGAGGCTTCGCCCTGTGGTGTTAAGCAGCAATTACATGAGGGGCATCATAACTGGCGAGTGATACGCGAGCTGGATAAGGATTTGGCTACTTTGGAGGTCATTAATGACAGTGGTACTTACCGACTTGAGGATATCGACCTTATTGTTAAGCGCAAGACGAAAGAGTGGTACTCCTATCAAAGCGACGACTTCCAGTCTGTGAAGGGCAAGACTCTCTGGCGGTGGGGATTTAGGCGAGGAGACTGGGCCGTAGAGACCATCACCCGTACATACCTGCACTGTGATAAGTTATATTTTTATCTGGATGCAGAGCTTGATGCCTATGAAGGGGACAAGCGAGTTTATTCACACAATTGGAACCTTCGCATTAAGCGTAACTTGGTTTGATGCTGGGGCCAGTATTGTCAACTTATCGATTTTGAATGTTAAAAGCTAACATTCAACTACAACATAAATCATAAATTAAGACATAAATAAGACATCCACATTTAAAAAGTAGCCAAACAGTCTTTATATTCTAAACTTTAGGGTCCTCAAATAACCGCTGTAGGCTGTTATGTCTAAGCCACGTAAAAGCCTAATTAACAGCTAGTGGGCAGTATGCTTTGATCTATCTACACTTACCTTAAGACTAGATTATGCCCTCTTTGGCCCACAGATTTTCTTCGCAGTGAATTAACAAAAGTGCCCTGTTCACCAAAGTGCTCTATAAGCTTAAACCTGTAAGACTCACCTTGAAACTAGCGGTATTCAGGGCCCTGTCATCCTATTGAGAATATTACTCAATTCACGTAAAATCCATTCACTTTGCTTATATCCTACCTATTCTTATATCTTTATTAACAGGAAAAACACCCTATGCCTAGAGCGAGTGCACGTCATATTTTGGTTGATACTGAAGAGAAATGTTCAGAGTTGAAACAAGAAATCATAAATGGTGCAAGTTTCGCGGATGTTGCCAAGCATTCTACCTGTCCTTCTGGCTCTCAAGGCGGAGATTTAGGCAATTTTGGTCAAGGACAGATGGTGCCTGAGTTTGATCAAGTTGTTTTTAACGAAGCTTTAAATGTCGTTCATGGCCCGATAAAAACGCAATTTGGTTATCACTTATTAGAAATTACCGAACGCTCCGAGTAATCTTACAGTCTAAATACTTAAAGATCAGAGTTAAAATTAACTCTGATTTTGTCTATCTTTTATCAGTCACATTTTATCACTCCCATTTCTTTTACAATAACCCCCGCAATCTTTAACAAGGACATTAATGCAACGCTTTGAATATTGTAATGCTAATACCTGTGCTGAAGAGTTGCTTGCATTAGGGCAAGTTAATATGAAAATGTGGTACCTATTTAAGTGGTTATCAGAGCACGACCAACTGCGGCATGGTACACAGGCTGAAATGATAAAGCTTTATGTTAATGAAGAGTTAGTGGCTTATAGTTTGTTGGAAAATTATGAAGCTCGTACAGATAAAACGACTTTGCATGAAGGAGAGTTATATCAAGACTTAGGTGTAGTGCACTTTGTGACTATGCCTGAGTATCGCAACAAAGGCTATGCGAGCTTAGTGGCTGATGTAATGTATAAAGATGTTATTCAACCTTTATTCGCGCGTTACAGTAATACTCATGTTTATGTCACAGCGACTGAAAAAGCGGTGCCGTTAATGCAACGCACCGGGATCGATAATTCAAAATTGGTAACCCAGTTCTATTCAGATCTAAGCTTTAAAGTGAAAGTAGCTGAAATTATAAATCATAGCTAGTCTCGCATGCTGTTATTTAAAATATCTAGAAGGACACGCATAAAATATGATTATATTTAAACCTCTAGGGCCAAGGCAATGAAATCCTAAAAATTCCTAAATCTTTATTAGAACCTAGAGTGACTTTCATAAAAATACACTATTTAACCTGAACTCGAAGTAAGACGTGACGCAATCCTGAAAGCAATTGCAATAAAAATAATAAGTTAGATTGTGCCAATTGGTTTGCAAAGACATTAAACGCATCCAGTGCTTCTGGACGCTATGGCTTATCCCAAGCTCAGGTTATTTAGACCAATACCAACTCGTCACGTTATAACGAAACGTATCTGCATATTCAGAGTTCAATGCATTCACCCAGTGTTCAGAGCCTTCTGAGGAGGGATCAAATAGTACACAGCGGTTGTGTAACGGCGCGATATTAATAGGCTCATCATTGATACCTATAAAAACCAGTTCTCCACCAGCGTTTATGTGCCAGTCTTTGTTTAAATACAACAGCATACAGACTTCTCTTCCAGGGGAGTCATCAGCATGTTCGGCAACGAAGTCGTTAGGACCTAAGCGAAAATAGTTAGTATTTATTTCAGGCTCAGCCACATTCATATCGGTAAGTGACACTTTAAAAATGCGTGATAACACAGACATAAACTCGTCCCCACGCAAATAGGATAAAAATTCCTGGATTATGTTTGAATGGGACGAATTGGTTGTGGTGGTATTAATGTTTATGGCACCACGCTGCCAAACATCTCGCTGTACAAAGCGTTGTTCGTTGTTGGTTTTTTGCCACTGGGTGTTATCGACATATAAGGCAGAATAAGTATGTTTTTGACTTTGCCAAGCACCGGTTTGCCGTAAAAGCTTTATTACTTCATCGAGTTTGGCTTGGTTGAATAAGCCGTCAATCACAACATGTTTGGGGTAAGTGCGCTTTAATGACTTTCGATATGCGCATATCGCAGATCCTATTACATGTTCATCATTCAACCACATTATTCACACTACTCGTTGCGACTTTTAGATTATGACTGGAAAACTGGATAATACAGACTTACGCAATAATTCCTATCTTTTGCTGGTTAAAAGCATCGCCTAGTTAGTGGTTAACGAGTTGAAACACTTAACAACTACCCAATTGAATTTAAATGGGGCAGTAAAGTGAACCAAACAGCCACGTTAATTACTTATACAAATTAAATTTGATTACAACTAGGCATATCAAAATTGACATTCCGAGAATTAAGTAAAGAAGAGACTTATTGTCACATGACACTCAATATTTGATTATGTATAAACAGGTGTTCAAACAGGTGTTCAAACAGGTGTTCAAACAGGTGTTCAAACAGGTGTTCAAACAGGTGTTCAAACAGGTGTTTACGCAGTCCTATGGATTAGTGAAAACTGAGATTATTTGGCGAAAAAACCTAACGTCAAATAACGCTGTAAATTCTATCTTATTGAAAAAATTGAACTTTAATTATGGAACAGCTTCTGCTAAATACAGTTATTCCAACTAGATAAAACGACGTTAGTATAAATGGAGTATTAAAAATGTTGAGTTTTTTTTGTAGTTTAGTTATTTTTTTATTATGGATCATTCCTGTTATCGCAATCAGTATTTCTGACCGCACTAACGGTGGTGAAAAGTTTTCATGGATCCTAGCCGTAATCTTTGTATCTTGGTTCGCTTGGGTTTTCTACTTGTTATTAGCGCCTTTAAAGTCGAGCCGTTACAGCTGATAGTGACTTGGACTTGGATTTGGATTGGTATTTATTAAATAAATTAACCGACGATTAGATTGAGCGAGTATGTAGGTGGCTACTTCAAATTTTCACACAAGTAAAAATAGTATTTTCAGAGCACTTGTCATAGGGAGTAGCTTTTCATAGTTATGTTCAAAAACATGTACTTCAAAGAAAGGTTTCAATATGTATATCAACTTATCAAAACTAAAAGCAACTATTTCACGTTCGTCATTCTATAGCTGGATTTCTGTAGTGCTGTTTTTTCAATACTGTGTCTAAGGGACTATTTATCAACACTTCCAGAGTAATGCCAGCCAGAGCTAAAAGTGAACAGATCGTCTGCTTGTATAGCTTTATGTTTTACAAATAATGTGTTGTTTATTTTTGTTTTGTCGACCACGTTAAAGCAGAAAACCCCATCCGTTTTTAAAGCTCGACGTACACTTGCGATGCAGGTTTTTAACTTTTCAATACCATCGTTGTAATGTATCGAATACAAGAAAAAGGGATTAAATCTAATGGTTCATCAACACAGAATTCACTCACCTTTTGTGTAAAAAATAACGCTTCAGGGCAACGTACTCTGGCCATGTCTGACATAGGTTGACTAATATCAATACCACTGCTGTGATAGCCAAAACCAATTTAATGGCGGACATATGGACCGGTTCAACAGGCTAAGTCAAGATGTGTATTGCCGTCGTTACCGAACAGTTGGTGTAGTATGCGAATGCATTTGCTTTGAGTGTTGTAGTAGATATCGTCACACATTAAATCGTAATAGCCTGAAAGGCACTGTACACAATGCGTTGGTGGTCATATTTGCCTGAAGTGTTAGCTGAAATTACTTAGGTGCGCATGGTAAATTAAGTCGTAAACCTTGCGAAGTGCTAATAAAAATTTAGATATACCGTCGCTATTATCATTTACGTTAGGAAACCTTAGCTTGGCCTAAGCATCATATTTGACGAATGCTGCTGGTGGTTCCAATATCGCCTTCATTCGAGTGTTTGCGTTACATCATTAAAAAGGTGTGAAAATTGAAAATATTATTAACATTAACTTTAACATCCTAAAAGGGCAGGAGCTACAAACTGGTTTTGGTAAGAATACCTTTGGGAGTAGGTTTTATATTCGTAAATTGTGTAATCATTATACAAGGGATCAAACTCACTCAAGCATATTCGCCTGTAGGTATGGATACACATCACAAAGGCTTTGTTATTTCAGACTCATTGCCCGCAGCATGTCCTGATAAATAAAAAATATTTTTGTTGTAGCTAATACTTGTAATGTTTAAAAAGTGATCCAAGCTATGCCAGAGTCTAATGTACAAATTACCGAATAAACCAATATATATTTTGCATGAGTGACGTTTTTAATTACCGCTCCTTGGGAACAATTATTCAAAGACCATATGTATAACTGAGTAGAGTTAACACTATGCTCGAATAACAAATGGATATGGGTAATCCAAACTTTATAAAGTGTTTGAATTTATAATTACTGGCGCTAAATACCAATAGATTCGTTTGGTAACCATAGGGTGACATAAAGCTGGCGCTGGCGGCAAAAGCAACGGCCAGTGCAAAAGGCATAATCGGTACGCCTAGGGTTTGAACAAGTCCATAGGCTAAGGGAAACATTAGCGCGGCAGCGGCATTGTTGGTAACCAGTTCAGTGAGTATCAAGGTTAAGACATACACCATCACCAGCGCCCATATAGGGCTGACGCTGCTGGCCCATGGGCCAATCAATTGCATAATCTGTTGTATGACACCTGAATTTTCAAGGGCGGTAGCAAGACTCAGAGCGCCAACAATGACGACTATTAAATTAAGCGGAATATTGCGCTTGATTTCGTTATTGGTTGTTACGCCAGCGATGACCAGCATGGCGATAAAAAACAGTAAACCTGTCGCCAAGTTCAATACTGACGTCGCTGCTAAGGCTACGGTAAATAAAAAGCCACCTAAGGTAATCCAATCCTGAGTGCGACTTAACTTGGTATCCATTTTTTTTTCAGACAGAATAAAAAAGTTTTTAGTGAGGTTATGCTTCTGCATAAAATCTGGGCCGGTAGCAAGTAGTAAAAAATCACCAGACTGAAGCTTTATTTCGCCCAGTTTGCCAGATAAGGACTCACCGTCTCGTCTTATTGCAACCACTGCCGCATCAAATAGTGCTCTAAACCCTAGTGCTTTTAAGGTTTGTCCGATAATTTGTGCCCGATTAGAAATGATCACTTCTGTGAGGTTTTCACGCTCTAGACCGTTTGTCTCTGCAAAGAGTTTTAAGCCTTTTATGTGGTCTAAGTTGCCTACATGTTGAATATTGCCAGAAAATATTAATTTGTCACCAGACTGAATAACCACATCAGGCGTAACTGGAGTGATAAGTTTCCCGTCTCTTGATATTTCAATTAAAAACAATTCAGGCAAATTTCGAAGATGATTTTCCTCAACACTTTTGCCAATTAACTCACAGTCGTCTTCTACGTCTGCATCGATAAAATAACTATTATATTGCGTTTTTTTATTGGCGATCTCTGGCAGCAATGGGGTCATCAAAAACATCAATAAACCGCAACTCAAGCCTGCTACTAAACCATAGAGTGTGAAATCCCAAAAATTGAAACCTGGGTGACCGTGTTCGATTAAAAAGCTATCCACAATTAAGTTGGTTGATGTGCCAATTAGGGTCACAGTCCCGCCGAGAATAGCGGAGTACGACAATGGGATAAGTAGTCGAGAGGCATGGTGATACTGGTTTTGTTTCACCGGACCAATCAAACTTGCCACTATGGCAGTATTATTTAAAAGTGCAGAAGAGAAAAAGGTCAAACCAAATAGCCGCCAATAACTGGCGTTAAAACTTGCTGTTACTAATGTTCGGCCTAAACGTTTGATTAAGGACGTCTTATCTACCGCTGAACTGACCAACAGCAGGAGAACTAAGGTGATTAAACCTTGATTGGTGAAGTTATTAATCACGTCACCAATCACCAGCTGTTGGCTAGCAATCAAAGCTAAAAGTGAAGCTGCAAAGATTAAGGATGGGCGCTGGTTAGTGCTCACTAGCGCCAATATAGTTCCGGCAAAAATAGCCAATACCAGATACTGATCTATATCCATTTCATCTTATTCTTATTAAGGTTGGCTAAGGATTACAGTTTACTGATATCGGTCGCATTCCAATGCGGAAAATGCTTCCTGACCAAGTCATTAAATTCTAATTCAAATTCAGAAAATTGTCCTGCATTCGTATCTTCTGCTACGTCGATGATCATACCCGCACCCACTGTTCCATTGGTGACTCTATCAATAATGATAAACGCACCTGTAGAGCGGTTTTTGGTGTAGGGATCACAAGCAACAGGCTGAGTCAGTTTGATTTTACCTACGGCAATTTCATTTAACGCCAGACGAACTGTATTTTTGTGTTCCATCGAGTTTACATCAATTTGATATTCGACTTCGGTGACACTACCGGGTACAAATTTTGTCGCAAACTTAAAACCATATTGCTTGTTTGGCATCATAGGCTCTTCATCCATCCACACCAAATTTGTTCTGTAGGCATGGCTATGCAGAGGCAAGTTATCGCTTTTAACTATCATGTCACCACGAGAAATATCAATTTCATCTTCTAGTGTGATAGTGGTGGTAAGAGGTGCATAGACTCTATCTTGTTCACCTTCAAAATTAACCAGCGCTTTAACTTTAGATTGCTTACCTGAGGGCAGAGCAGTAATGCTATCGCCGGGTTTAATCTGACCAGACACGACTGTGCCTGCAAAACCACGGAAGTTTAGATTAGGTCTGTTGACATATTGAACAGGAAAACGGAAATCATCGGCGTTAATATCGTCATTAATTTCGACTTTCTCTAACATGGTCATCAAGGTCTCACCCTTGTACCATGATGTGTTTTCGCTAGCATTAACTACATTGTCACCATCTAAAGCCGACAAGGGAATAAACTGAATATCCGGTATATCTAACTGTTTAGAAAACGCTAGATAGTCTGCTTTGATTTCTTCATACACTATTTCGCTGTAGTCTTTCAAGTCCATCTTGTTAACGGCCACGATAACGTGTTTAATGCCTAATAAAGAAACCAAGAAGGAATGACGTCGTGTTTGAGTTTTCACCCCTGCACGAGCATCGATCAGTATAATCGCCACGTCACAATTAGATGCACCTGTGACCATGTTGCGGGTATACTGCTCATGGCCTGGGGTATCTGCAATGATAAATTTACGTTTGTCGGTAGAGTAATAGCGGTAGGCCACATCAATGGTTATGCCTTGCTCTCGTTCTGACTGTAAGCCATCAACTAATAAGGCTAAATCTACTTTGTCACCGGTCGTACCCACTTTCTTACTGTCTTTAGTAATAGCAGCAAGTTGATCTTCAAAAATCATTTTGGAGTCGTGTAACAAACGGCCTATTAAGGTACTTTTACCATCATCCACACTGCCGCAAGTTAAAAAACGCAGCATGTCTTTCTTTTCATGTTGATCTAGATAGCCCAATATATCGGACTGTAATAATGTATTTTCGCTATTCATAATTAGCAACTCACTAAGAAATAAGGGTTTAAAACGGGATCTTTCTGATTGTATCTAAGCGGTGCAGCATCTGCTTTTAGGGCATCGGTTGCATCTTCAATTATGGTCACCTTACCGCCAGCGGCTTCGACAACAGCTTGCGCTGCTGCGGTATCCCACTCACACGTTGGGCCCAAGCGTGGATACAGATGCGCAACTCCTTCAGCGACTAAACATAATTTGAGAGAACTGCCCATGGCAATCAACTCCGTCTCACCTTCTAAAGAATCAAGCAATGTTTGGATTTCTGGGCTTTGATGTGAACGGCTACCGACTATTTTCCAGGTTTCGCCTTTGGTCCAAGCTTTTGGTGTGATATCTGCTTTTACACCTGCGGTGATTTTATAAGCTCCTCGGCCTAACACCCCGACATAGGTGTGTTCCAAAACTGGGGCATATACCACACCAAATACTGGTACACCGTCTTTAATTAGTGCGATATTCACTGTGAATTCACCATTTTTCTTAATGAATTCTTTGGTACCATCAAGTGGGTCAACTAGCCAATAGGTATCCCAACTGTTGCGTTCTTGCCATGAAATATTTGCAGATTCTTCCGACAGAATAGGAAGATTTGATACTTTACCTAATCCTTCAACAATGCAGTTGTGTGCGGCTAAGTCAGCTTCAGTTAATGGGCTTTCATCTGACTTTTCATAGATAGCAAAATCTTGCTGATATATGTCCATGATCTTGTCACCTGCTAGGTGACTGATATCAATAATATTTTGTATCAGTTGTTGGTTTAACATTAAGCGACCATTCCTTTTTGTTTGAGTAAATCAAAAAGTTGTTCGGCAGATTGTTCAGCCGTTTGTCCAGAAAATGCTAGGGTTATTTCTGGGTTTTCTGGTGCTTCGTAGGGGGAATCAATACCAGTAAAGTCTTTAATGTCACCCTGTCTGGCTTTTTGATACAAGCCTTTAGGATCACGTTTTTCACATTCTTCTATAGGTGTATCAACAAATATTTCAATAAATTCGCCATCGGCTAATAAATGCCGACAAAAATCTCTTTCTGTTTTAAAAGGCGATATAAAGGCTGTCAGTACTATGATACCTGCATCCACAAAAAGCTTAGATACCTCACCAATACGCCTAATATTTTCTACTCTGTCTTTATCGCTGAAGGTCAAATCACCACACAAACCATGTCGCACGTTATCACCATCTAGCAAATAGGTATGTTTACCATGTTCAGCCAATTTTTTTTCTAACAAATTAGCGATCGTTGATTTACCTGAGCCACTCAACCCCGTAAGCCATAAGACGCAAGCTTTCTGTTTTTTTGCTTGTGATCTTCGAGCCTTATCAACATCATGCTGATGCCACACTATGTTAGTCGCCATTAGAAGTATCCTTCCATTTTTTTCTTCTCCATTGAGCCTGAAGAATCATGGTCAATCACACGTCCTTGGCGCTCAGATGTTTTGGTCAGCAACATTTCTTGAATGACTTCCGGTAAGGTCGCCGCTGTTGATTCGACTGCACCTGTTAATGGATAACATCCTAAGGTTCTAAAACGCACTGAGCGCATTTCAGGGGTTTCACCTTCTTCCATTGGCATCCGGTCATCGTCGACCATAAAGAACACTCCGTCGCGTTTAACTACTGGACGCGGTTTTGCCAAATATAAGGAAGGAATTTCGATATTTTCCATGTAAATATATTGCCAGATATCTAGCTCAGTCCAGTTTGACATCGGAAATACACGAATGCTTTCGCCTTTGTTAATTTGTGCGTTATAAACGTTCCATAATTCTGGGCGTTGGTTTTTAGGATCCCACCTGTGATTTTCGTCGCGGAAAGAATACACACGCTCTTTGGCCCGAGATTTTTCTTCGTCACGTCTGGCGCCACCAAATGCCGCATCAAACTTATAATGATCCAATGCTTGCTTTAAGCCTTGGGTTTTCATTATATCGGTATGCTTAGAGCTACCATGGCTGAATGGACCGACATTCATTTTCACACCTTCTGGGTTAATATGCACCAGCAGGTTGAGCTCATGCTTTTTGGCTACTTCGTCACGAAATGCAATCATTTCGTGAAATTTCCACGTGGTGTCTACATGGAGCAAGGGAAAAGGAATTTTACCTGGGGCAAAGGCTTTTCGTGCGAGATGTAATAACACTGAAGAATCTTTACCAACAGAATACAGCATCACTGGATTGTCGAACTCAGCCGCCACTTCCCGGAAAATATGAATACTTTCCGCTTCAAGTTGTTTTAAATGGGTCACAGTAGGGATTGAATTTGACATAGTTTCCTTACGCAGGTTAGTTGTTTATATTAAAAGGGTCTATGCTTAGAACTATATCAAATTTATATTTGTATTTGTATTTATATTTATGTTTTACTATCACAGCACTATTTAAATTGGTTTGATCCAATCACTAGTGGCTGTGATAGCTCAAGGTTTAATCTAGTTTCTTGAGTGTGTGCTGTACTTTTTCAAAAATATTCGATACGAGTTGATCATCTTGTTTACCTAATAAGCTAAAAGTGACAATGGTCAGACTGCATACAATAAATCCAGGCACTATTTCATACAGCCAATTACTTAAGGCTTGTCCATTGATCGTTAACGGAGCATAAATCCAGATTAAAACAGTAATCGCACCAGACAACATGCCCAATATAGCGGATAAGCGCGTCATTTTTTTCCAAAACAGACTGATTAATACAACGGGGCCAAAAGCAGCTCCGAAGCCAGCCCACGCATTACTGACTAGGTTTAATATACTGCTGTCTCGGTCATAAGCTAGGTAGATGGAAACTAAGGCAACGAGTGCTACAGATATTCTACCTGCAGTAATTAACTCTTTTTGGCTCGCGTTTTTGCGAAAGAATGCTTGATAAAAATCACCAGTCAACGAGCTTGAGGTGACCAATAATTGTGAAGAAATAGTACTCATTATTGCAGCCAGAATCGCTCCTAATAAAAAGCCGCTTATTAATGGATGAAACAGTATTTGTGATAGGTAAATGAATATAGTTTCTGGATCTTGTAATGCACCTTGGGTTTTGGTGACATAGGCAAGACCCAGTATACCTGTTGCCAGTGAACCAATAATAGATACCACCATCCAACTAATACCTATTTTCCGTGCAGTTTTGATGTCTGTTACAGAGCGAATTGCCATAAAGCGCACAATAATATGTGGCTGACCAAAATAGCCCAATCCCCAAGACAATAACGATATTATGCCTATCACCGACATTGCCTGCCCGGTGGAGGCGTCTATAAACAGATTCAAAAAATCAGCATCATATGTCGCTAGATGTGAGGCAGCACCACTGAACCCTCCCAGATCAAAAAGCACTACCACTGGCACTAATACCAAGGACACAAACATAATACAACCTTGCACAAAGTCGGTCATACTCACTGCCATAAATCCGCCGAGTAAGGTATAAGCAACGACAACACCGGCAGTCACATACAAGCCCATTTCATAACTTAAACCAAATGAAGACTCAAATAACTTGCCTCCGGCCACAACGCCAGATGAGGTATATAAGGTGAAAAAGATGACAATGACGACAGAAGAAATAAGCCTTAAGCTATGGCTAGAGTCATTAAAGCGGTTTGCAAAATAATCAGGAATAGTGAGTGCGTTTTTTGCCAGCTCGGTATAAACCCTGAGCCTTGGTGCAACCCACAAATAATTAAGATAAGCACCAATGACAAGACCTACAGCAATCCACGCACTGGAGATACCAGACACATACATAGCGCCAGGTAAGCCCATTAACATCCAGCCACTCATATCTGATGCGCCTGCCGATAACGCAGTAACTTTAGGACTTAGACTTCGACCACCCAACATATAACCTTCAACGTCAGTACTCGATTGTTTGAATG
>NZ_CALSOK010000004.1:0-153053 GCF_943787955.1 uncultured Paraglaciecola sp. | reverse complement strand
GTTGCAATGCCGCCTTATCACCCTCGTATTTTGAATAGTATAGGATGGGGGAGAATCAGTCACTTGTCGCTAATCTGTGTACTACACTTGGCTTGACGATGCCAAAAACAATGGATGTATTCCCTGCCGATTCGATGTTTTGGTATCGACCCGCTGCGCTAAAAGGATTGCTAGATAAAGACTGGAAGATTGATGACTTTCCTGAAGAGGCAGGACAATCTGACGGTACTATTATGCATGCATTGGAAAGACTTATTCCTACCGTTACTAATCACAATGGCTTTCAATGTCGTTTTGTTCATCACTTGGATGCTTGGCAGAATACCGGTTATCTTGTGAACGATAAGTAGGATGTCGCTTAGCCTCAAAGCCAATAGGTGCCATTACTTATTATGGTTATTACCTTACTATTTTATCGGTGTGTAACTCATTTTTATTTGGGGAGCATCGGTTCTGGTCAACCCCAACCCAACGATTTTCTAAGCACTGTTTTAATAATCTTTCTAAGGATACCCTCTTATACGAACTCGCGATTATATGACCATTGTTGTGGTTGAATTAACCGGACACTTCAATAAAGGATTATAATCCTGTTAATTGAGGTGAATATGACTAAACGAACAAATAAACATTATCCCGCAGAATTTAAACAAGAAGCGGTCGCTCTGGTAATAGAGCAAGACTATCCAATCGTACAAGCTGCTGCATCTTTAGGTGTGACAGACAAACTACTTTACAACTGGGTAGCTAAGCATAAGAAACAGGCACTAGGTGACGTGTTGTCTGGCGATGAACGAGCAGAGTTAATTCAACTCAGGAAAGATAGTAAACGTCTACAAATGGAGCGTGAAATCCTAAAAAAGGCAAGTGCCTTCTTCGCGAAAGAAATGAAGTAAGATATTCTTTTATAAGTGAGCTTGATGCTAAGTATCCTGTGTCAGTCGCTTGTAAAGTGATGGAAGTGAGTTCGTCAGCATACTACGCATGGCTAAAAAAACCTGGTGAACTCATTAGCGCTCAAATGCTAAGACTGTATCGACGAGCCAAAGCATTATTCAAGGCAAGTCGAAACAGTTTAGGCAGCAGAGAGCTTGCTAAAGCACTACGCAAAGAAGGCTTTGAAATAACGCGGTATCGCGCCATTAAGTTAATGGAACGGCTTAAATTAGTTGTGACTCAGCGAATAGCTTATAAAGTGACAACCAAGCGCAAACACAGTGATGCTGTGGCTGACAACTTGCTAAATATGAATTTCAATCCTGTTGGACCCAATCAAATTTGGGCGGGTGATGTGTCCTATTTAAAGACTGGTGAGGGCTGGTTGTACTTAGCCATTGTCATGGATTTGTATTCACGCCGGATTGTAGGTTGGCATATATCAAAACGCATGACGCGTGATTTGGTCGAGCAAGCACTGACAAAGGCTCATAATTTACGCAAACCACCAAAAGGTTTGGTGTTTCACAGTGACAGAGGCTCTCAGTACACGAGTAAAGGCTTTAGAAATCTACTGTCGCGATTAGAGTGTCGAGCTAGTATGGGAGATGTTGGAGCTTGCTGGGATAATGCTGTTGTGGAGCGCTTCTTTGGAAGTTTAAAGCATGATTGGTTGTTTAAAGTACCGCAGCCCACTCGAACACATATGCGAGAAGATGTTGCTAGGTACATGAAATATTATAATGTTGAGCGACTACATTCAGCTAATTTGGATCAATCGCCAATTGAATTTGAAAACTCCTTTAGAAAAGTGTCCGGTTGGACTTGACCAGAACACATATTCACTATGGCAATAAAATTAATCACAGATTAAACGTGTAGATAACTCGATAAAAAAATGGAATAAATTTTGATTCTATCTCTTAAGGTAATTTAATGCTGTTCGTTGTACTTATCACTTTTATTCCCCCTAACTTACAAGGTAAAATATGGTCAGTTGTCGGTTTGCCTTAGACTGTGCATTAATAGTGTCAAATGATGCACTCTGACTTTCAAATATGTGGATTGTACGAAATAAAGCTTAGTAGTTTGCTAAACACCCATAGAAACTGACATTGTTCTTAATGTAGTGCTTTTTGGCAGACAACTATTTACGTAGTTTAACAAAGTGCAGGAAGTCAAATTGAATAAAGAGATTTATATTCATGTGGGGCCCCCAAAAACGGGCACCTCTGCAGTGCAAAAATGGCTGAGTAGTAACCAATCCTTTTTGAAAAAACAGGGGGTTTTTTATCCATCTCATAGTGTCGATGCTAACGGAGTCAGCTCAGGAAACGTCAAAAGTGTCTACGACATAGATGAAAATAAACAATTATGTTTAAATAAAGTTCGCTTAACAAATCTGATTGATACTTTTCATAAAAGTGAGTATTCAATATTGTTATTGTCTTCGGAGTTTTTCTTCCGTGAAATGGATGAATTCAAACTGCATATTCCCAACGCTAAGTTCATTGCTTATATACGTAATCCCCTAGAAACTAAAGAGTCTAGTTATAACCAGTCAGTTAAACGTCACTTTCAAGTGAAAAAAATAAACGTAGTGAGAAGAAAACAGCTTCCGTTCATGGTCAGATTAGTTGAGTTTTCAGAGCAATTTGGTGAACAAGACTTAGTTTTAAGATTGTATGGTGAAAGATATTTTCACCATAATAATATTGTGTCTGATTTACTCACTGTGATAGGTATTGAGCTGAATGTTGAGTTGCCTTTAGTGAATAATTCTTATCAATTTGAGGCCATGGAATTTAAAAGGTGGTTCAATCAATTTCATTTGGAAGATTATCAAGCTAATGTGGATAGAGCTTTACAGGGGTATTTAGAAGGATGTGGTCAATATTCACTTATACCGCAAAAGCAATACATTGACGATTTAATTTATTATGCGTCAATGTTAGAAAAATACACGACTAAGTTAGGGGCCTCTCATCTGGGACCACTGATTACAGATATGAAAACTGCATCACCCAATCCTTATGTTGCACAGGAGCTAACAGATAGTGATTTTCTATCGGTTTGTCAGTACTTGCAAAAAACTTTAGGCCTTGATTATTACCTTTTGACTCAAGATATTAAGTTGCTTTCACCTATTCAAAATCCGCATTTTCATAACTTATTTGTCAAGTCATGTAATAGGAAATATCGTTATATTCATTTGTTGTTAGTAGGCCGCAGTTATCTACGTAGGCTCGTAAAAAAGAGCATAAAAGCATTGAGTCTAAAATTCTGAAGTTATTTTCAAGGTATTAAGAGTGATAATCATGAAGTATTCAGTTTGTGGAAAGTAAACCAATGAAACATGTCATGGGGGCCGTTAAGTTTTTAGTTGGTTTATTCCCTAAAAAAACTCGCGAGAAAATGCGTCAGCAAATCTGGCTACATAATTTGTATAGCAAAAGTTTACAAAAGTCAGGGTTGTTTTATGGATTTCCTTCTCCTCAGAAATTGCAGAAACTTTATGTTAAAAATATTGCCAAACAGGAATAAAAGGGGACGTAGTCAATTTAGATGTTGTGGTTGAATTAACCGGACACTTCAATAAAGGATTATAATCCTGTTAATTGAGGTGAATATGTTGTGGTTGAATTAACCGGACACTTCAATAAAGGATTATAATCCTGTTAATTGAGGTGAATATGACTAAACGAACAAATAAACATTATCCCGCAGAATTTAAACAAGAAGCGGTCGCTCTGGTAATAGAGCAAGACTATCCAATCGTACAAGCTGCTGCATCTTTAGGTGTGACAGACAAACTACTTTACAACTGGGTAGCTAAGCATAAGAAACAGGCACTAGGTGACGTGTTGTCTGGCGATGAACGAGCAGAGTTAATTCAACTCAGGAAGGATAATAAACGTCTACAAATGGAGCGTGAAATCCTAAAAAAGGCAAGTGCCTTCTTCGCGAAAGAAATGAAGTAAGATATTCTTTTATAAGTGAGCTTGATGCGAAGTATCCGGTGTCAGTTGCTTGTAAAGTGATGGAAGTGAGTTCGTCAGCATACTACGCATGGCTAAAAAAACCTGGTGAACTCATTAGCGCTCAAACGCTGAGACTGTATCGACGAGCCAAAGCATTATTCAAGGCAAGTCGAAACAGTTTAGGCAGCAGAGAGCTTGCTAAAGCACTACGCAAAGAAGGCTTTGAAATAACGCGGTATCGCGCCATTAAGTTAATGGAACGGCTTAAATTAGTTGTGACTCAGCGAATAGCTTATAAAGTGACAACCAAGCGCAAACACAGTGATGCTGTGGCTGACAACTTGCTAAATATGAATTTCAATCCTGTTGGACCCAATCAAATTTGGGCGGGTGATGTGTCCTATTTAAAGACTGGTGAGGGCTGGTTGTACTTAGCCATTGTCATGGATTTGTATTCACGCCGGATTGTGGGCTGGCATATATCAAAACGCATGACGCGTGATTTGGTCGAGCAAGCACTGACAAAGGCTCATAACTTACGCAAGCCAGTCAAAGGTTTGGTGTTTCACAGTGACAGAGGCTCTCAGTACACGAGTAAAGGCTTTAGAAATCTACTGTCGCGATTAGAGTGTCGAGCTAGTATGGGAGATGTTGGAGCTTGCTGGGATAATGCTGTTGTGGAGCGCTTCTTTGGACGTTTAAAGCATGATTGGTTGTTTAAAGTACCGCAGCCCACTCGAACACATATGCGAGAAGATGTTGCTAGGTACATGAAATATTATAATGTTGAGGGACTGCATTCAGCCAATTTGGATCAATCGCCAATTGAATTTGAAAACTCCTTTAGAAAAGTGTCCGGTTGGACTTGACCAGAACATTTGTAAGTGGTTCACCACGCTCAGGTACTTCTGCATTGACAGAATTGTTATCTAGTCATCCTGATATTTCTTTAGGAATGGAGCGATTTAAGTTTTTATATAAGAAAAATCAAGTTAAAAAAAAAGCTATTCTCTAAAGATGAATTCTTTAATTTTAAGGATGAACAAACAACTATCAATGCCAGCAATGGTAAGTATCTTGATTATTATAAGCAGCTCAGTGACAAATATACCGGAAGTAGTATCGTTGGTGATAAATACCCTCAATTATATAAATTTTGGCCCTCATTATTTGATGAGTTTGGTGCTGAAGGTAAATATATTTTTATAATTAGAAATATTGAAGATGTTGCATCTTCTTTTAATTTAAGGGCACAAAACCCAAGAGATAAATGGCCAGAAAAAAATGACTATAGAAAAGCTGTAGAAATATGGAATGAATCATTGATGAGAGCTATTAAAGCAAAAGAAGCAGGTGCGGATATATTTGTGGTCAGTTATGAAAAACTGTTTGATAGTAGCTTGCACGATACTAAAAATATCTTATCAAAATATGATTTCTTATTTAGGTATGGATTTAAATGGTTCAATACTTACATGCCATAAAAAAATGTGCTCAGATTATTTGAACATTATAAAGTCAAAAGCTAAAACTGTGCATGAAGGGCAAATGGTATACATTAATGAACACGCAGATTTCCAGTTACTGAAAAAGTTATTAGGTAGTTAGCATCTATTGTACATCATAAAAAATATTTGTATGTTTAGCATGTGCATTGAAATTAATTGAAAAAAACATGAGAAAACTGAGATGGATGGATTACATTGAAATTCTCAAAAACGTTACTATATCAAAGCCTGATTATTAAATAAAAGAAATAAAAGAAATAAAAGGGGTCGTAGTCAATTTAGACTCTATCGATTGAACGCCACTGCGCCCATCGATTACAATGACTTAATCACAGCTAAGAATTAAGCCATTGTGCATATTTGTTCTATGCTTTGTGTACCTCACTTTAAACCGCCCCGGATATGACAAAGCCACCACTCGCTTGTGACGCCGCACCGAATGAGCTTAAAGCCTGTCCATATTGCGCTGAGCCTATTAAAATTATGGCTCTTAAGTGCAAACACTGCGGTGAGTCCGCGCATCCCCAAAAATTTTTACAAGGCTTGACTAGCCGGTTAATTGTCATAATAGGATTGGTGACCGCGGCATTGAGCTTATTCTATGCACTCAGGGAAGGTTATTTTTTCATAGAAAAAAAGCAGCAGCAACGGTCTGATCTTGACTCCTATCGCACGGTCGCTGACCAGTTTACGACACTGGATATGCTCAATTATGCCCAGCATGCCTTCAGACAAGCCCTGGAGATTGCGCCCAATAACATATAGTTGCAGCGTCAGTATTTTATGCTGCAATCTCATGATCTGCTGAGGGAAATTCAATGGAGTGGTATAGATGAGAAGCATCGTCCACAAATTGAGCAGATAATACTTGATGGCTATCGTTTACTAGCGGTAAAAACTGATCCTGTGCAAAAGGCACACTTGTTGGTGATGCTGGGACGCCTCCTTCCTCAGGACATGTTGTGGAATGATGATGACGGGGTGACAACATTATTTGCCCGGGCCTTTGCCTTGCATCCAAAAGATGCAGAAGTGGCATTTCGTTATGGAAGCTGGTTGGTTGACATGGCGCTGGATAAGGATAGGGGCCTTGAATTAATAGGACAAACCTTGCTACTTAAACCGGAAGGCGCCGTGTATCCTTATGAAATGGCTAAGATCCTAAGAAGTGAGGGCAAACTTTCTCAGGCACTGCCTTTACTGCAAATGGCTATTAATTTATTGCCTCAGCAGCTAGCGTTAGATCGCATCAGGGCTTCGAATTTCAGTAAAACAGATTTGCGCAGGCTGTTTGTTGTGGCCAGTAAATTACAGGATATCAATCACAGTGATTTTTTAGGTCTGGATTTGAGTGTGAACTCACAAGTCAAAGGCGTCAATTACTGGAACAGTTATTGGTATTATGGAAAAGCGACCGAGAGATCAATTTTGTCGCCGCAAAATTTTACCTGGCCGAGCAGCAATATGAATTAGCTGAAAAAGCGATTAAATATACGATTTCAGAGGGCGATTTACAGTCGCAATTACCCCGTGGTTATTACGAAGAACAGTTTCAACTCTATCGGGATATTCTTATCCGATCGGGACGTGATCCGCTTAAATTAAAACTGATAAAAGAGGGCCTGCAGCGCTACCAAGATGCTAAAAGCTATGAAGAGTTATTGGATATGGGGATTGAAGGACAATACAATTATAAGATTGGCCTGCGGGTGATGCAACAAAATGACCCCAAGGTAAGAGGTTTGCAAGTGTTAAAGGCTTATAGTGCTTACCCCTTTGCCTTGGCGAGTATGGTTAAAGGAGATATTGTGCTTAAGCTTGCCCATAGGGAAGTACTCAATCTGAAAGCTATTTTTCGGATACTTTCTAACTTTGAGCCTGGCACGATACGGCCCCTGAAAATCAGTAGGGCAGGAGAGCTGATGGAGTTAACATTGAAAGTTAAGTAGTGCATTAGTAGTGTATTAGTAGTGCATTAAATAGTGCATTAATGATGAGCTTAAGTTTTAGTTATGGGATAAAAATGGTGTTTGTAAAGACAGTGAGCCAAGTTGAAACCCCTATAAAGCCCTCCCCATTATTATAAATATTGAAGCCAGTGGCTTTTGTGCCCAGAACTACTCCATTGAGGTTGACGTCGCTTTGAACTGGGATAGCGTTATTGTAGTCTGTTGCAGCCACAAAAAGACTGGTTGTGTATAGGTAAAACAAAACATCATTTTTCATAAAATGAAAATACTTGCTCCCTGATATTTTGCATATTGACAGTTATTTTATATCCTTTATGCCTTATAAGTATGTGCTTTTTTGTCTTTTACTCTACTTGTTTACGTAATGTAGAATTCAAAATAAGCTACTCCCATCTTATGCTTATTACTCGAAGCCGTCTGTTGCCTCAGTGGTATAAGCGGTCGGTTGGTTGGCTTGGAAAAACTGGTGTTGATAGTCTTGTGAGCCATCATAGCTGCCGTTTGCTGGACCCGCCCCCGCTTATCTCTACTGAAAAAACAATTTATAATTTAGGGTTATCGAGGTATTAGAGCAGGTAACGAACTGGAGGTTAACGTAAACTGCGTCGTCGCATGTTAGCACCGAACAAGGGACTTCCCTTGATCCGGTCAGTCATATAGACCCGCTTTAAAGGTTTGCCACGCCTTTTAGAGCGTCACCCACGTTGCCATTTTTATCCATGATACGAAAATGGGCATCGCGCAATGCATAAGGTCGATATTCGGTTACCACTTTAAACCTGTCGGAAACACTATGATGAACAATGGCAGTCTCTTTTTTAGATGGGGTGTCATCGGTATTCACTCGAATTAAACGGGGTGCTAACGTTTTTGACATCGCACCTGGGCGTTTTTGTTCGTGAATTTTGCCATTACACAGCGGATTAATATTAAAGTCATCATCACACAATATATCTTGAGCACCCTCTACCTTTAAAGCGTCATAGCCGATATCGCTAATGGCGAGTACATGCAATTTATCCTTAACACGATCGAGCATAAATTTTAGCGAAATGTCAGATAAGCCATCAAACCAATACCCTCCACCAATATCTGAATGCACACCGGCAAACCACACTTCGGTGATCCTGTTGTCTTTGTTAAATAATGTCGGTTGAAAGGTAACACGCTTTTCATCTATGGAAACTAGGTGGGCAGCTTCTTGAATATGGGATCCCATTGTACCATCTTCAAATATGATGCCACTGGCAGGGAATGTATTTGGGTTTAAATCAAGGGAGCCTCTAGTGGCGGCAACTGTATCAAACACCCCTAAAAATTTTACTTTTACACCCATATCTATACCAATTTTAGCTGCAAACATTCTGGCAATAGCGGCGCCCCGACTAAAACCAAAGATATAGATTTCAACTTCGTTGTCAGTGTACTTTTTTAAATCGTCGATGGCCTCATCAAGAATATCCCCCATATCGCCATAGGGGGGCGCAAAAATAGCATTAAATTTTTGTGTCAACCAGTTACCACGGGTACCAACGCCGCTGTAATAAAAGCTGCGCTGCCCGGGTGTTGCCATATTTTCGCCATTAAGTGGTGACAGTTTTCCGCCAAAAAAAGCGTGTAATTTAACGATGTTACTAATACTAGAATCTTCAAAAAAATCACCTGCATCTGCAGGATCATTACAAGTACCGTCAAAACAAAAAATCAATTTCTTCATGATAAAATCCCTTTATTATTGTAATCAAATAGTTCAATGCTTTGTCAGTAATAACTCATGTCATTGAACGGTTGCTGTATGATTTAATTCTTGATACCTCCTTAATAATCATGGACATTTGTGATTAGTCACATCTAAGACAAGACTTGCGTCTCAAAACAACAAAAAAACAAAAAAATATCAAGTTAAAAAGTTAAAAGCCGATTTCCCTTGGCCATTAAATAAGGGGCAGGTTATGCGAAATCAACCACCCTGATCATTTGATTGTTATTGTTAGTGACCTCTTTGGTTTCCGTTTGGCAAAAGTAGAGTCGCCAAACCATCTTAGAACTCAGTAGAAGACTAGCAGAAGTTTGCGATTTTTCACAAAACGATAGCCAAGCCTTGGTGAGTTAATGAATTAATGTTGATTTTGTCACTAAACGTAAGCTAGTGAGTCGTTGATCCTTACGTCAGCTTTTGCTAAAGCATTTAAATTAATCTGAAAGCGGCGTGAATGGTGTACCCATAATACCGGCAATGGTCAACAATCTGCATATCGTACAAACGGATAAGGCTGAGGGAGAAGGTGACCTTCAAAAGATTGTTTGGTAGTCTCAATTAGATTCGGTTAACGCGCTATAGCCAATACCAATTGTCTGCTAAGCACAGACTGATTACGCAATAAACTATATACATAGTCATCTGCTGACTAAAGAGCCAATAGTATTGACTGACACAGGGATAAAATAGCCATCAAAACGCAATATGAGCCTAACAATACTCCCGCCAGCGAAATGCGTTTGAAAGGGCGTGCGGTCAAACCCAAAGACGCGGCTACTCTTATTATTGTTAGACGCGACAGTGAGCAACCCAAAATCCTGATGGGTAAACGCGCTGCCGGACACAAGTTTATGCCTAATAAGTATGTTTTCCCTGGTGGCAAAGTGGATGCGGGAGATAGTCGCATACGGCCACTTAATGATCTGCATCCAAGCGTTCTGAAACGTTTGATGAAGGGATGTTCTGAGTCGCGGGCCAGGTCTCTTGCACTGGCGGCAATTCGTGAAACGTTTGAAGAGACTGGACTGATCCTTGGCGAAGCGGATTCGGTGACAATTACCAGCCGTTCAGCCCAGTGGAACGCGTTTTTACAGCACGGCATTAATCCACGTCTGGATACTCTCAATGTCATCGCCAGAGCCATCACGCCACCCTATCGAAACCGTCGCTTTGATACGCGCTTTTTTATGGTTGAAGCAGATCTTATAAAAGGAGATGTGCACGCTGCATCGGAGGGATCTGGCGAATTATTAGCTCTGCATTGGGTCTCACTCAGAGATGCCGAGCAACTCGAATTACCAGTTATCACACGAATGATCCTCAAAGAAGTTCAACAACGCTTAGACAATGGTGACTCGCCAGATATTGAGGGGCCTTTTATTCACTTTCGTAATGGCAAACCTGTCATAGAAAAAATATAGCGCCAGTAAATCCCTCGCCTTAAATGTTTAGGTTAAATAGCGCTGGTGCTTTCGCTTCAACATGAATGGGGTCAATGACTTATGTTGACCCCATTGATGACCTTGTAGCACTCTTATTTTGATATTAATCCAAAATACTTTGATAAGTCAGTATTTTAAATTCTTTACCTAAGCGAGTCGTATGAGGAATACTTTGCACCATAAATATCCCTATTAGTTTTTCTACTGGGTCAATCCAGAATTTGGTGCCTGCAGCACCATCCCATGCGAATTCGCCAACCGAACCTATTTCACCAATATTACCGACATCTAAAGCCACACCAAAACCCAGTCCAAAACCTATACCTGGGTTGTCGGCGCCCATGGGCATGTCACCCAGATGATTGAGTGTCATTAACTCAACTGTTTTAGGAGACAATATTCTCACTCCATTGAGTTCTCCGCCGTTAAGCATCATTTGGCTAAACTTTAAGTAATCCATTGCCGAAGACACTAGGCCACCGCCACCACTTTCAAAAGCGGCACCTTCCAGAAAACTAGCATTGGTTTGAGGAGGGCTAACAACAAGTTGGCTTGATTTTGTATTGTTTAAAAACGCATCAGAGCCATTTCCCGTCCCTTTAGGTGAATAAATTTGTGCTAGGCGATCTAACTTATTATTGGGAACGACAAAACTGGTGTCTTGCATATCTAGTGGTTGAAAAATACGTTTTTCAAGAAACTCTCCAAAGCGCATTCCTGATAACACTTCTACCAAACGGCCTTGCACATCTACCGACACACTATAATGCCACTTAGTACCAGGTTCATATTGCAGGGGAATTTTTCCCAATTTTGTTACGAAAGCCTGTAAGTCGCCTTTGGGATTAGCCAATACTGCATTTTTGCGGTACTGCTGATCTACTTCAGTATTTCCAAAAAATCCATAGCTAAGGCCTGCAGTATGCAGCATGAGGTCACGCACTTTAGGTTGGCGTTTGGGTTGGCGGGTTTGGCCCACTTTGCTGGCATCTCCTTCACCCACTGTTTTACTGCTTGTGCCGTCAGACACCATAGTGGTTTCACCGTCAGCAGTAGAGATTGCCAACTCGAGATTTGCCAATTCAGGTATATACATTGAAATTGGATCATTGAGGAAAAACTTGCCCTCCTCATACAACATCATTAATGCTACTGAGGTAATAGGCTTAGACATTGAATAGATACGAAACAATGTATCTTCCTTCATTGGTTTGTTTGCTTCGCGATCACTTTGACCGTAGGTTTCGCTGTAAACCACTTTACCATTGCGGGCAATCATGCCAAGCCCACCGACCATGGTACCGTCTTCAACCGCTTGGTCCATGTGTGCGGTCAGTTTATCCAAACGCTGTTGAGATACCCCTTCTTTTGATGGTTTTCTGCTGGGTATATCCTTTGCCAAAGTGGAAAACGACAAGGTAGTCAGCAGCAGTAGGCTCAACATAGAAGCACGAGTAGATTGATAATTTTTAAATGTATTATTTAGCATGAAATATTCCAAAGTAATGCAGGCTCGAGATTAGAGCGTATGGCTTGGTCTAAAACTCACGAACGGAAAACCGTTAAAGCGATGAAAGGGTTTACCTATTATTTTTTGTGAAAAGCAACATCAAGCAGCGTCTTAAGTGTATTGTAAGATAACCTGCGCCTGAAATTTGCAGCAAATAGTATAAGGCATATGGATTGATGATCCATTGAGAATTGTTGTAAATTTGTAACAAGATTGTAATAAAAGGGGTGATAAAAGAGTGCGGTATTGTTTTAAAATCAAAATGGATCGGGCAGGGCTATTTGTTTTGATTTTGTCACTAGTTACATCTGAGACAAGGCTAGGTGTTCATCTTAAAAAATAATTACCAAGATACCAAGTTAAAAATGTAAAAGAGGTTTTTCCGTTGGCAATCAATGCGTTTTTTTGCCTCTGTTTTTCTAAAAGTGATACTCAAGTTGACTATTCAAGATTTTAAATACATGAGGTTACCTTATTGATTTGAATTTAATTCTCATGGATTTTTTGTAAATTCAGTTGCTTCGATAAACCTGGAAACGTCCATCTGCCATCAAGCACTTCCGCTCGCGGTTGATAAAGTCTTACTACGTAATTCCAACCATCGACTATAGGTATGTAATTAATATTGTCTGGTTGCCCTCCGAAATTGACCGTAATTGAATTATCACTGTTCTTTTTCGCAGTGAGATTATTGATACTGTATGACTGATAATCGTTTGGCTCAAAAAAGCCATCTTTGTTGTAAACACTGATTGACCAAAAACCATCAACTGGTACATCCCGAATTGAGAGGGTATAGGCGCCTATCGGAAGGTTAGGTTGTACATTGATGTAGTATGCTTCTTGTTCTGGTAAACCACCCCAACCATAGGCAGATGTCAGTATATGTTTTACCGGGTTTACCTCTTCTTGCTTGCCATATGCGGCTTTGGTATCGGTCAGCCCGGTTGCAAGTTGAATTAAGGATTTTGCGGTTGCTTTTAAGCTAGGCATATCATAATTGGGGTGCGTATAGTTGCCGCTGGCTGCACTGCTAACCTTAAGCCCATTCTGTAAATGGTTTGCTTGCGTGATATCTTCTGGATCTCTTGAGTCTACTAAAATCCTTACCGTGACCATCACAAAGTTTGTTTTGAAACTCAGTAAATCCAATGTAAAGTCGCCCGAGCCATGAAAAATATTGTTGATGTAATTATGTTCGTTGGTCACTGTTGCTGACATATAACGCGTTCCAGCGTTGGGTAAAGTCAGCGTAGCCCCTTTGCTAATATCAACCACAACTGAGCTATAAATAGTGTCTCTATTCATTCTTCTTAGACGCTGCTTGTCTACGGGGATGGGGGAGCGTATATGCCCCCATAAATTCACACCGCCTGCCCGGGCTATCACTTTGTCGAATTGCACAGATGTCTTAGCGTCTACAAAATTCATCACATTTACTGGCACCGTGTCACCTGCAGCGTGCACGATTGACGTCAGTAACATAACGCTAAGGATACTTGAATTTAGTCGAGTCATTAATGATTTTAGGGTAGGCATCGTTCATTCCAGCAAGAGAAACATAAATATTTCATTAGAAGGGCATGTGTATTTTTTGATTAAAGATTTAATGAACATTATCACAGGTTCCCTTAGACTCAGAGCTAATTTAAATAATTAACTTATGAAGTTGAGTTCGACTTTTCTATGGTTAGCTAGTCAAGCTCTGCAGCTGCAGGTGTACTTAGCAGGTTATCCAGAGGAATATTTTGACCGTTGTGTTTGGCAATAAACAAAACATACTCGCCTAGTTTAAGGATTACGTATTAATCAATCCACCAACATTTGGTGGCCACGATTGGTATGGCCGATGGTCTACTTTATTGTGAGGGACCGCATAGCCTTGAAATGGTGAAAGACTCATTTTTGGTCTAAGGTGAAATAGATGAATATTTTGCCGTACATACTGGTGTTCTAGCCACTTAGGGATTACAAAACAGGGAACGAATTCATGCGCTTTATTATTTTGCTTTGCTGCTTATTGGCAGCGGGCTGTGCCTCACCCAACATTTCAGCCTTTAAACAATCAAGTTTCGCGCTTTCAGCTGGGTTGAATGACAATCAGACAAGCCTTGTCACTGCCGGCAAAGAAGTGTCAGATAAACTTGGTAATCCAGTTGATTTAGACGCGCATGTGGAAAACCTCAGTGAGCAGGGTAAAAAGGTGAGCCAATTAGCGGGCGTATTAGCGGCCTATGCGAGCTCTGTTTCTGTGTTATCCAGTGCCGGTACAGATGGGACTGAAGCGGTCAATATTCTGCTTTCAAACGTGCAAAACACTGTTAAATCAATTTCGGGCAACCCTTTAACGTTACCAAAAGAAATCCAATCTTTTACCTCAGCACTTGGGGCTTTGCAGCAGCAAGCGGCCAATCAAGAGCTTAATGAGATTATGCAAAGTGTGCAAGATGAAGTCGATACCATCGCCACTTTACTTGGCAGCTTGCCAGATGTTGAACAGTTTATTGTTCAAGGAATGGTGACGTATCTGAAATCCGGGCGTCAGGATCTAGTCAATTACCATGATGTTTACAGCGGTTTACAAACTGAATTAGCGGGTATTGACGGGCTTAGCGGTAACGCGCTAAAAAACGATTTAGATAATTGTCGTAAAGCAGTATCCGGATGCGACTATACGGCAATGCAAACAAGCCACAAAAAAAATATGTCAGGCAACATTGAAAAACGTAGCAAAGTGCAAAGTTTAATGAATGAACTGATGCCCTTTGAGGCTGCTTATCAAGCATGGATAAAGGATATCAGAGATTGGGAAACATCCATGCTGACCAAAGTCCGCAGCATATCTCCTCTTGCGTATGCGTGGAAAAAGGACCACCGGTCAATCATCGCCTATCTTCAAACCTGCACCGAATTAAGCGTTGTTTTTACCAGCAAGTGTGACGCATTTTCAGCAGCGAACTTAGAGCTTTTTAGCACATTGCTAGGCAAAGCAGCATTTGCCTTTTAACCACTGCATAAATTGGAAATACTCCCCATGAACATACAACAACAGATGGATAAAATAGTTCACCGGACTATAGAGGATATTGCCACAATGTCTGACGCGGATCCGGTGAATAACCGAGTCAACCAGGCAATGACGGCACTGGACAGCGTGCAGTGCATATCTGTTGCTGACATGACCTACCTCACCCAATGCAAACAGGCACTCGGTAAGGCCCAAATAAACCTAAGTCTAGGCAAGCGGGATAAGCTTCTTGATGAACTACTGGCCCGATCAAACAACATGACAGCGGCAAGCGACGTTATGAAGGCTGCTGCGGGCGATACTATCATGCACAAAATAGCGGTGACTGGACAACAAGTACTTGATGTGGCAAACAGTGTTGATGCGCTGGCCACAGCGCTTAAATCGGCCGTTGACAATCCAGCCGTTGCAGACAAAGGTGAACTGTCAGCCAAAGCTTATGTTGCTATCGATGCCATCAAAGACCTGGTGAAAAACGCTTAGCTATTGAGCTTTGTCTAATGTCATTGGTTAATAAATAGGCAGCAGAGTATTATTAGGCAAGACATTATTGATATTTAAGGGATGTAAATATAGACGATATGAGGCATGGTATAAATTCAACTTATTAAAACTTATTTTACCTATGCTCAAACATACTTTTAAGATTGTAGGATTAAGTGTCCTAGTTTTACTGATTGTTATTGTCACTCGAACACTTCTGCATACTCCAGAGGCGGCTAATCTCCCTGAGACAGTAGACTACTCTCTCGATGAAGACCTGTTGTTGGCGCATTTATCAGAGTCTATTCAGTTTCAGACTATATCCCATGAGAATTCGCAGGGTGTGAATGCACAGGACTTTGCCAACTTTCAATATTGGGTGAGTCAAACATACAGCCAATTACACCAGACCCTCGAATTAAAAACGTTCAATGACACTATGCTGTACAAGTGGGTTGGCACAGATACCACACTAAAACCTATTCTGATCACAGGGCACTATGACGTGGTACCGATCATTCCTGGAACCGAATCTTTATGGAAGCAACCACCTTTTTCTGGAACAATTCATGATGGTTTTGTTTGGGGGCGAGGCGCGCTTGATGATAAAAGTGGTGTCATTGGTATCTTAGAAGCCGTCAATTATTTAATGGCTCGCGGGCATCAACCTAAAAGGAGTATTTACCTCAGTTTCGGGCATGATGAGGAAATTGGTGGTGTGAAAGGTGCGGCCCTAGTCGCTGATTACTTGGAGGATACCGGGGTACAGCTAGCCTGGTCGCTAGATGAAGGCTCTTTTCTGTTGGACGGTTTTTTACCTGGGGTCGATAAATTAGTGGCAACGATTAATGTCGCTGAGAAGGGAATGACAACCTTGCAAATAGTCGGGAAGGGCGTCGGAGGTCATTCATCTATGCCTCCCAGTCAAACTGCAGTAGGCGTTTTAGCTGAAGCGATCACCAAACTTGAAGAAAACCCGATACCAGGGGGGTTAGATGGTTTGACTCTGGCTATGTTTGATACAACCAGTCGAGAAATGCCATTCAGTTATAAAATGTTGTTCGCTAATAGGTGGCTATTTAGTGGTCTAATTGAGGCCGTGTTAGCCGAGGATCCTGCCATGAATGCAACGTTGCGAACGACTACTGCACCCACTATGCTGTCGGCTAGTGTTAAGACCAATGTATTGCCCATCGAAGCTATAGCGACAGTCAACTTTAGAGTGCACCCTAGAGACACTCTTGAGAGTATCTTTGAGCATGTCAGTGAGGTAGTAGAGAATGATAATGTTGAAGTTAGGCCAATGGTATGGGACGGTTTTGGTTTAGGTAAATCAGCATCTCAAGTCTCTAGCTGGGAGTCAAAAGGTTATATTAGCATCGAGAAATCGATCAAAAGTATTTATGGGGATGTCATTGTTGCGCCAGGGCTTATGTTGGCAGCGTCTGATTCAAGGCACTATGGCAGAGTGTCTGATAATGCTTACCGTTTTAATCCTTTTCCACTGACGAGAGACCAATTAACGGGTTTTCATGGCACAAACGAGCGCATTGGAGCTGACGATTTTATTCGTGGGGTAAAAGTATACATTCGTCTTTTAGAGGTTGGCTCAAGTCAATAAGCAAAGATCAAAGTAAGCCGAAGAGGATCAAGAGGCAGGGTGGTTGAAATTGACAACCTGACCTTTATGTTTCTGCTTAGTTGTTTGTCGTTTCCTCAAAGCAAAGTAAAAGTGTAAACCCATAAATATCCCAAAGTGTTGCGGCAAATATATCTGGCGCAGCATTAGGAAATATTACATTCGCACTATGACAGGTGCCGTTGACTGTTCGACTACTCGCTTTGACCCCTGCCGCCAGTAAATTCCGATAATACTTTAGACCTTCATCGCGAAAGAGATCCATCTCATTGACAGAAATCATATTGGGAGGCAGTCCACAAAGGTCCTCATTATTGGCCATTATTGGCTGCGAGTACACAAGGGACGGCGGTGGCGTCACTTTTCTTTATCACAGCAGTGACTTAAAACTGCCTTTAGGGCAGAGAAGTTCTGATCGCTGGGCGATGAATGAAACTGTGGTGTTTAGAGAAATCCTTGCCGGAATAGCGCCGATTGAAGTGCAGGAAAACCTGTTTCTTGAAAAAGTTAAGGCCTTATTACAGTGTGCGCCTCACACACAAGGTGACTTAGCCTCCGCGCTTTGTGTGAGTATTCCGACGTTGCAGAGAAGACTGTTGCGAGCGGGTAAAAATTATCGACAGCTACCACAAGAGGTAAGAGCCAATCACCTGACGCTTTTACTGGCTACATCGATGAATTTGGATGATATTGCATCCGAGATGAGTTTTTCTGATCGGCGAAGTTTGACGCGAGCTTGTCATCAGTGGCTTGGGTCTACGCCTAGTGCTTATAGAAAATCTAGAAGGCTAACAAAATAATAGGCTGAGTCACCTAATGTTTCGTTATTGATGCTTTAATTGGTTGGACTCACATACACCGAATTTCGACTTAAATTATAATAAACATTAAAATCTTGTTCATTTTTAATATTCACAATGATAGTGGTGTAAAGTAGGATTATTAAACGCAAATTATTTCAAACCATCAATTCGTATTGCAATGGAATTTATTAATTAAAAGCTGACACCCATGGCTTTTCTCTTTCTTTGGGTTGCATAAACTATCTTTGTTTGGCTTGGTATTTTATCGAAGAATTTGTTTATATCAATTCAAAAGACAAAGGCACCCATAATAGCTGTATCCACACATCTCAAGTGAACTAACAAGCAATAAGTGATAACGATATTCCCATTCTTGATTTTTACGTAAGGAGCTTTAAGTTTGAACAAATCGGATGCGATTAAAAGAGGTAAATATGGAAAAAATTGGGCATCATATGCATTTGTTTTGTGAAAAAAGACAATCTGATTTACCTATATTCATAAAATATCGACTTTAACAATTTTAAATTTTTTTATCCTAAGTTTAACTAAGCAAGATAAACAATGAATAGTCAACGAATAGGTATTAATAAATGTTGTCACTCTACCCAGCCATTGAGCCTTTTCTTCATTATCACCTAAGCGTAATTAATGAAGCCCTCACACATGAAGTGCTAACGAATGATGCATCGACAGATCAAATTTCTAGGGTAGAGCACCATCTTTATGTTGAACAATGTGGCAATCCTTTAGGAATTCCAGTGATTTTTTTACATGGTGGTCCGGGTTCAGGGTGCCGACCTTCACATCGATGTTATTTTGACCCGCAGCTGTATCATATCATTTTGTTTGATCAACGAGGCTGTGGACGCTCTCGTCCTTATGGCGCTTTAGCACAAAATACAACTGCAAATATTATCCAAGACATAGAGTCAATAAGACAACATCTTGGCATTAAAAAGTGGTTGGTTTTTGGTGGATCTTGGGGAGCTACACTAGGTTTATATTATGCGCAGCACTTTTCTGAGTATGTTTCTGGCTTGATATTACGAGGCGTGTTCCTTGCGCGTAGGCAAGATATTGATTGGGTTTATAGCGAAAACGGTGCGGCGAAATTTTTTCCTGACGCTTGGAATAACATAGTCGCAGACCTGCCTCTTTCGCAACAATCTCACCCGCTACCTGCAATATATCAACAACTCACCAGTAATAATATTAAGGTATCAAACGCTATTTTTAATAAATTACAACACTGGGAGGCAAGCCTGATTAATTGGCAGGATTTGGTGATTCTTGAAGCAAGCTCAATCAAAGAAGACGCCAAAGCTGCTGCTATTATTCAGCTATATTATTCAATGAATCAATGTTTTATTGCAAAACAACCTGTACTTAAATACATTGATAAGATTCGGCATATTCCAACAAAAATTATTCATGGTCGTTATGATATGGTGTGCCCTGTTGAGCAAGCATGGCAATTAAAAAAACACTGGCCTGAAGCTGAATTATCAGTGATTGAAATGGCGGGGCATGTTGCAAGTGAACCAAAAATCATCGATGCCTTAATAAATGCCACTAACAATTTTGCAAAAAGCTTTAAATAAAGTGTAATAAAACTTACAAATTAGCCACTAAGTTGTTGCTATTAGAATATTAGTCAATAGCGTTGGTTTTCATGCTGTCTTTATAACAACCCCCGTTAAGCTTTATCCAAAGTAACAATGACAAACAACCTATCGATTATTTCTTCTTTATTTTAATAAGATAATAATGAAAAATTCTCATTATTCGATTGAAATATAATTTAAATGACTATAAGTTCAAATGGCTTTTGTAGTATTCTTGTTTTCGGAGTACAGATAACATCAGTAAAAATTAAGAAATACCCAAAACATTGTTAGTAACCATCGAGGATAAATTATGTGGACGAAGCCAAACTTTGAAGAAATGCGTTTAGGATTTGAAGTCACACTTTACATCAGTAATCGTTAATTTTTTAAATTATCAAGAATACATTACCTCAGGTTTATCAATAACCGAAAATACTGAGGTAATTGATCATCACTTGTTAATCCCTTTCTTTCCGTTTGTCTTGATTTCGAGGCACATATGAAAATTTTAGTGTTAGGCTCTGCTGCTGGTGGCGGTTTTCCTCAGTGGAATTGTCACTGCGCAAATTGTAAAGGTTTACGTGAGGGAACAATTAAGGCAACAGCACGTACACAATCATCTATCGCTGTCAGTGTTAATGGTAACGACTGGGTATTAATTAATGCCTCGCCCGATATTCGTGAGCAAATCAATCAATCTCCACAACTTTGGCCTGAGCAAGGTAGTCGTGGCACTAAAATTCGTGCGGCTATTTTAACAGACAGCCAAATAGACCATACCACAGGGCTACTAACCCTGCGTGAAGGGCTGCCGCTTGATGTTTATTGCAGTGATGTTGTGTATGAAGACTTATCAACTGTTTACCCATTGTTTAACGTATTAGAAAATTGGCATGGTGGACTCAAATTCAGCAAAATTGACACCGAACAAAAACAACCTTTTAGTGTAAAGGGGGTGGAGGGTATTGATTTTGTTCCTGTCATTATTGAATCAAATGCTCCGCCTTATTCTCGGTATCGCGATAAAGTGATTGCAGGCAACAATATAGGCTTAAAAATCATTGATAAAAGTACAGGTAAGTATTTATTTTATTTACCCGGCATCGTTGAAAGTACTGAGGAAGTGGAACACATATTATGCAAGGCAAGTTGCGTACTGATTGATGGTACATTATGGCTTGATGATGAAATGATTGCTCAAGGTGTAGGGACTAAATTAGGCTCAGAGATGGGGCATATGCCTGTCAATGGTGACTATGGAACTGTGGCTTTACTGAATAAGTTTACGATAGATAGAAAGATCCTAATACACATTAATAACACCAATCCCATTTTGAATGAAGAATCTGCTCAGCATCAATTTGTTTTAGACAATGGTGTTGAAATTGCCACTGATGGCATGGAAATAACGATTTAACCTCACTTTTATTTAACCTCACTTATAGGCTCCCTTTTTATGCAGGCTTGGACCAGAGAACAGTTTGAACATAAGCTTAGAGACAAAGGTCAGTTGTACCATATTCACCATCCTTTCCATATTGCGATGCATAGTGGTGATTGTAGTAAGGAAGAGATTAAAGGATGGGTGGCTAATCGTTTTTATTATCAAGCAAATATACCGATTAAAGACGCTGCCATTATGGCAAATTGCCGCGATATGGAAACTAGGCGTTTGTGGGTTCAACGGATCATAGATCACGATGGTAGCGTGGGTGAAAAGACCTTAGGCGGTATTGAAGCGTGGTTACGTTTAGGTGAGGCGGTGGGTTTAAACAGGCAAGACTTATTAGATGAAAAATTTGTTCTCCCTGGGGTCCGTTTTGCCGTAGATGCCTATGTTAATTTTGCTCGCAGCGCTACTTGGCAACAAGCTGCCTGTTCATCATTAACAGAAATGTTTGCGCCCGAAATACATCGAAGCCGTCTTGATAGTTGGCCGCATAATTACCCATGGATAAAACCCGAAGGGTTAAATTATTTTCAAATGCGTTTGTCACAAGCTCGCCGTGATGTAAATCATGGCTTACAAATAACTTTAGACCATTTTACTAGCCGCGAAGCCCAACACGATGCGTTAAATATTTTGCAGTTTAAACTGGATATTTTATGGAGCATGTTAGATTCAATGACATTGGCATATCAACAAGACAGAGCACCGTATCAAGCGATACTGGGTCAAGAGGCAATCATTAACCCTATTTATCACAAAGGTATCTTGAAGTGACTACAGTAACAATGACACAGTTAACGATTCCATCACTTAATCCGATGTTTCGCTTTCAGTGGGAGAAAGCACAAAACTGTTTTGTTTTACTATTTCCAGAAGGCATGGTCAAACTCAATGGCGGTGCGGGCGAAATAATGCAGCTTATTGATGGAAAAACAAACCTTCAGCAGATTACTGAGACACTGCAAACTAAATTTCCGGATGCTGATAATTTAGCGCCCGATGTGATTGAATTTATCACTACTGCCATCGAGAAAAAATGGCTTTATCATGACTAAACAAGCTTCCACCAACTTATCAAAGCAAGGCGAGCCAGCGGTAGTTGGTCCACCGCTTTGGTTGCTCGCTGAGCTAACTTATGATTGCCCGTTACATTGCCCTTATTGCTCAAATCCAACTCAGGTAAGCGAAACGAAAAATGAATTAAGTACACAACAGTGGTGTCAAGTATTTAGCCAAGCAAGAGAGTTGGGAGCGGTACAACTGGGATTTTCGGGGGGGGAGCCCTTATTACGCAAAGACTTAGAAGTATTAGTCAAGCACTCCAGAGATCTGGGCTTTTATACCAATTTAATTACCTCTGGTATTGGATTAACCGAAAAACGTATCGCTAGGCTTAAAGAAGCGGGTTTAGACCATATCCAAATAAGTTTTCAAGGTGCTGATCCTGAGTTGAATGATGCGATTGCTGGTCGCGGCAATGCTTACCAGCATAAATTTGATATGGCTAAATCGATTAAATCTCAAGGTTATCCTATGGTGCTTAACTTTGTATTATCCAAGCAAAATCTCGAACAAATTGCTGATATTATGCGCTTAAGCTGTGAGCTAAACGCTGATTATGTCGAATTGGCAAGCGCACAATACTATGGTTGGGCGTATGAAAACCGTGATCATTTATTACCCTCTCAAAATCAGCTAGTTGAGGCTGAGCGTGTTGTTAATGAATTCAGAAATAAACAACAAGGCAAAGGACCACATTTTATTTTTGTTACGCCTGATTATTTTGAAACACGCCCAAAAGCGTGTATGAATGGCTGGGGATCAACCTTTTTAACGGTTACTCCAGATGGCTCCGCTTTACCTTGTCACGGCGCAAAAATGCTACCACTGACTTTTCCCAACATTAAAAAAAAATCGATTGCTGATATATGGCAACAAGATTTTTCTTTCGATTATTTTCGCGGGGATGAGTGGATGCCACAACCGTGTAAAGGGTGTGATGAAAAAGAAAAAGACTTCGGTGGCTGTCGTTGTCAGGCCTTTATGATGACCGGCGATATGCATAAAACGGATCCCGTGTGCAGTAAGTCTGAAGATCACCATCTAATTCAACAGGCTATTGCAAGTGCAACGAAACCATCAAAAGAAATAGTCAAGCGAGTTAATCAAAATGCAATGAAGTTCGCCAAATATAATGAGTTAAACATTGCACGTATAAAAATATGAACTCGGCTTCACCATTGACGCAAGATATCTACATCCACATCAATGGTTTAAGACATATTAACATTGTCGATGATACGAGTTTTAGCGCAGTTTTTGTGGTGAATACTCCCATATTTGACAATAGTGGTGTTGCTCATGGCGTAGAACATATGGTTTTTCGTCGTAGTGTTGCATTTCCAAAACCAGAAACTTTATTTCAATTGACCTCACTTACTGATGCCAAAATTAATGCTTCAACTTTGACCGATACCACTTATTTTCATTGTGAAAGCCAAAATGCTGATACCTTTATATTGGCTATTAATTATCTACTCAATGGCTTATTTAATCCTATTTTCGATACTCAAGATATGCATTGTGAAATTCATGATGGCAATAATAAAGGGGTTATTTATCGGGAATTGATTGGCATAGAACACGCGACTAACCTGGGGGCTAAAAGTCATGCAAACAACACCCAAGATGATTTTTGTTATGGAGGTATTAGCACATCAATTGGTGATTTAACCGTTACCGACTTAAAGATGTTTCATCAGCGTTTTTACCAAGCAACTAATATCACCTTAGTTACCGCTAATGCAGATATGGAACAAATATCAAACTTAGTCGAATTATTACCGAAAAAGAAACTATCTAAACAGAAAAAGGTCGCGTTATATAAACACAAAAATTCGTCACAACAGCATGCAAGTTTAGAGTTTCAGCAGACAAAGTATTCTGAAGCCATCAACAAGCTCATTCATGTGTATCACTTGTGGCTGCAACAGCCACACCTTCAAAAAGTGGCTAATTACAGAGATATTAAAAGTGCTGATAAACCATTAACAAGCAATCCAGACACCTTACCCGTTATTTCCCAAAGTGACTTAATTGTGCCCTTAGTTATCTTATCTGACAGATTAACAAAAGGGGCTGTGGATGGTAAACCGATTAATGTTGCTATTAAATCTTCATCAAAAATACAGTTACTCCCTCAAATTTTTAGCAAACTATGCCAACAAGCTAAAAGACAATTATCTATCAATGAATTAAATGTACATAAAAATGATATCTTCGTAACTGATGAGCGTAATACTTTGTGGCTAACGAATATTGAAGCTACTGAACACATACTCGCTAACATCGCTAGCTACATTATTAATGCATACCCAAAATTTTTAACACCTCGTTGCCAAGGTTTTTGTTACGCTACCCAAGCACTAACGATTGAGGATTCAGCTTACCTCGCGATATTCAGTGCGTTTGATATTTACCCTACCTCTCGATTAAAAAATGTTTTGTTTTGCTTAGAAAGTTTAAGTGAAGATAGCCATTTTATTAGTATGAGTTTAGCGCTGGCTAAAATTAAATATTGCCAAAGGTACCAATCAAATAATAGCCAAATAGTGAACATCACCCCCACCGATATATCCGCCTATTTACAAATGTTAAGTAGAAGAAGCCTATTATAACTGAGCAAACACTGTTTAATTTTAGTGTTTTGGTGAGAAATAAGTTTGTGTATGGAAGTTGGCCACCGCCTCCATCACGATAATAAATTGCCGTAACTCGATTGCTTAGGTTAGAGTAATGCTATGAAAGGGTATTGGCCTTTTTTATATTTAAAGTTTAGATCTCAATTTACACTGGTTCTGATGTCTGCTCTTGGCAGATAGCAGAATGGAAGTTTAACAAGGAATAGGCATGAAAAATTTATTTGATGTAGTTGGGAAGGTCGCTTTAGTGACCGGTGGCTCGAGCGGTATCGGAGAGATGATGGCGCAGGGGCTGCTTGAGAACGGTGCCAAAGTTTATATCACAGCACGCAAGGTGGGGCAGTTGGAAGCGGCAGCAAAGGAACTCTCAGCGTTCGGTCAGTGTATTGCCATTCCGTCTGATTTGTCCTCTGTTTCAGGGATTGAAGAATTTGTTGCCGATTTCAGCAAGCATGAAAAGCAAATCGATATTCTGATCAATAATGCTGGCGCTGTCTGGGCTGCCCCGTTTGACGCTTTCCCAGAAAACGGCTGGGATAAAATCATGGATATCAACATCAAATCGATGTTTTTTATGACACAGAAATGCCTACCGCTGTTGAAAGTGGGAGGGACAACCGATGATCCATCACGTGTCGTCAATATCTGTTCCATCAATGGCATTCGTAACTCTGGCATGCCAACTTATTCTTATACGGCCAGTAAGGCTGCTGCTGTGCATCTCACCACTCATCTGGGGACAGATTTAGCCGCCTACAATATTAATGTGAACGGAATTGCCCCTGGTTTTTTTCCCAGCAAAATGACCAAGGAAGCCGTTAGCAATAAAGATATTTCAGACAGAATGGTATCCAAAATTCCAAGACAACGAATGGGTACGCCTGAAGATATTGCCGGCACAGCAATTTATCTTTGTTCAAGGGCTTCAGCCTGGGTCTGTGGGGAAACCATTGTCCTCGATGGTGGGATGATTTCCGCGGCCTGACCGTATAAGCTAGCCAGCCACTTTTTATAGGTCTGCTTGTTGATTTTATCTTCTATGCAAGGACGCAATTATTTGAATGTAAATTCATTTTCAATTAATAGATGAATTCATTAGCTGACTTTGGTTTGAGGTGGTTATTAACGTTTCGCAACTCTCGTTCTAACAAAGTGTTGAGGAGTTTGGCTAATGATTATCAGATAATACTTAAGCTGTTATATGGTGCCTAGCTCACCAGTCGCATAGAATTAGCGCCTGTAAGAAGTCATTAGTATGTTAGCTTTGTTGGTGCTGCTGGTGGCTTTGGGCAAGACACAAAGACAATGTTATGGCTATGTATGGTGGACAATGCTGCCACTCAGGAGATTGGATATGTGGCTAAAAATAGAGACTTTTTTGAAAAAATACCTAACCCAATAGTCGAAGCTCAAAAGCTATCAATATATTACTGAGTCAAGTAAATTAAGTAACAAAGATATGACATCATTTTTTGTAGTCGATGTGAGCAGGAATGTTGTATCTACTAATATATGTGCCATTTCAGTAGTCGCAGTTTGTGCTAATACAGGCCACGAGGCATTTTTCGCAACTACAACTTTTTTGCAAGGAACAACATCTTTAAGCAGTTTCGAATCTGGTCTAGCGTCATGGTCTGGCCCGACAAGCGAACCAGAACCATCAACCCTTGCTATCTTTGCATTAGGCATTATTGGTTTAGCTTCACGTCGATTTAAGAAACAATCTTAATTTAATTAAAAATCATTGTAGAAGCATCTGCCAATCGGTAGGTGCTTTTTTTGCGGGCTATATAGATTTAGTCTAAGGTTATAGAGTGTTTAGGTGTGCATTGGGCGTCTGGGACTCACACAATACACTATTCATTACTACAGGAATTAACACTATCAACAATTCAAATAAATCGAGCTTAACTTAAATTATTGCAAATGTTTGCATGCAAACAAGGATAAGGTGTTATAAATTGTTTACAGATTTAAAAGATAAATTAAATTTATTTTCGAATCAGGCTGCAGATCATTGTAAATAGCATTTATGTTGATTTTTTTATATATGCCAATACTACTTCATGGTGATCTTTGGTTTTGAATTTATCAAATACATGTTCTATCTTGCCTTTTCCATCAATTAAAAACGTAATACGATGAATACCGTCGTATTTTTTACCCATAAATGTTTTTAGACCCCACACACCAAATGCGTCAGCTAATGCATGATCTTCATCCGATAATAGGGTGAAATTGAGATTTTCTTTTTCTATAAATTTTGGCAGCCTTTTAACTGGATCAGGGCTTACACCTATTACTTCCACGTTCCATTCGGCCAATAATGCTTGGTTATCTCGCAGACCTTGTGCTTGTATTGTACAGCCCGGTGTCATCGCTTTAGGGTAAAAATAAACCAATACTTTTTTACCCTTATAGTCGCTTAATGACACCTTTTGGTTATCTTGATTCGGTAGAGAAAATTGCGGAGCATTATCACCCGCATTCAGAATTTGCATATTAAATTGCCTTAATTATTTATGAAAAGAGTATAACCATACGACCTCTAAACACCCTTCTTAGAACGTGTTAAGTGTTCCAATTCAAGGAGCTTCTATGACTGAATATCTGTCAACTTCTGGATTGGTTCAATATAAAAAATAAAGTGCCCCAATCCTTATTTCTTAGCCAAGTTTTAAAAGCGATTAACTTCAGGCTCCGAGCATACCTTGGCTACTTTTTTAATTTAGCTACTATATTTGGAAATAGCGCCTGACTAAACTTTTTAAACCCCGCTGAAACTGCCATTTTTAACTAGCAAGAATGCGGTACGAGATTATCAATGATTTTGTTTAATTGAAGCCTCTAAATTCAATGGTTGTAACAGTTCTTGAAGAGCATATTCAATCTTTTTAACTTCGAGTTCATGTGGAATAGAAATCACCATTTTACATTTTATGCGATTATCCTTAGTAGGGTCGTTTTCAATACTATCCAAAAATTTTAATCTAAAAGCACTGACAGAGATATTATGTTGCTTGAGAAAATCGGTGATTTGGTCGATTAAACCAGGTGTGCTTTCGCCATGTATGATGACATCCGCGAGGTGTTCGAGGTTTTGTTTACAATGTTTTTTAGTGCGTTTCATCATAGACAACAAATTGTGCTTCTGACAAGTTTGTGGCAATAAACATTCGGCTTGGGTAATAGCACTTTGACTGCCTTCGATAATCATAGTAAGAGAAAAGTCCTGTCCATAAACAGCTTGGCGACTATCCAAAATATTGCACCCCACACCAGAAACTGTGTCTGCCAATTTGCTTAACACACCAAATTGATCTGAACCCAATATGGTAATGATTAATTGTTGCGTCATTTTTAACCAATTCGTTGCTTTAAAATTGACTATAACATACATGATTATAGGTAGGTTGATCCAGTTTCAATTCTAATCCATCAAATGGGCTATTCAATGCTTGTTTTTAGGAAGCCAGGTCTTTACCATAAGGGGTTATATCTTTGGGAGATGGCATGTTTACTGGTAGTTTTGTGGCGCTAATTACGCCAATGTATGATAACGGACAAATAGATTATATTTCATTGAAGAGTCTCGTTGATTTTCACATTCAAAATGGGTCTCATGGCATCGTTTCTGTTGGTACTACTGGTGAGTCTGCGACTATACCCTTTTCTGAACATATAGAAGTGGTAAGGCGCACTGTCGAATATGCTAATGACAAAATACCTATCATTGCAGGGAGCGGAGCGAACTCTACATCAGAAGCCATTTTTTTGAGTGAACAAATGTCGGGTACTGGAATTAATGGATTTTTAAGTGTTGTGCCTTATTATAACAAGCCACAACAAAAAGGCATGGTTGCACATTTTACTGCCATTGCTGATGCGACTGACTTACCTTTATTGCTATATAATGTGCCCAGTCGCACTGTTGCTGACATGTTTCCAGAGACAGTTGCTGAGTTAGCAGAGCATCCAAATATTGTCGGTTTGAAAGATGCCACAGGTGACATATCACGCTTAAAGGCCACACAGAAGCTTGTCTCAGATGAATTTTTGTTATTAAGCGGTGATGACCTAACTGGATGTGAGTTTCTTGCGAACGGTGGCCATGGGGTGATTTCAGTCACCGCTAATGTTGTGCCAAAACAAATGGCGGATATGTGCAATGCTTCTTTGGCAAAGAATTACCAATTGGCTGAAAAAATAGACAGACAAATTACCGGCTTACACCGGGCTTTGTTCATCGAACCGAATCCCGTGTTACCTAAATGGGCTTTACACAAAATGGGGCTGACTAATTCAGCTTTTTTACGATTACCTTTAGTTGAATCGGAACTAGCTAGCCAAAATCATATCGAACAAGTCATGCGCAGTTCTGGCGTATTATTTTAAGGAGATAGCATGACCTATAAATTTCAACAAATTGGTGTGTTAACAACCAATTTGATAAAAAACTCAGTGATCACGATTTCAGTGATAACCGCTACTCTTTTTAGTGCCTGCAGTTCATTAGAGGAAAGAGAAGTTGCCAGTGGTTCATTTGATTATGTCAAAGAGCAACCTGGTCGAAAAATAAATATTCCAGATGATGTGGACTCACCTAAATTTAATGACGCTTATCAACTTCCTGAATTAGGTGAAAACGCACCCTTAAATGCTACAGGCAAAGATTTGAGTGTGATGTCGCCTCCATTGGTATTAGCGGTAGTGGCTGGCTCTCACATAGAAGAAGGCTCAAAAAATGCCATTGTTTGGTTTGATCAGATTGATGATAGCCTACCTCTAGATACTGCAGTTTGGAATTCTCTGATCCGATTTTTAGATTCTAAAGGTATTGGCGTTGAACTGTTTGATAAGGACAACCAACGTTTAATCACAGACTGGATGGTGATGGATGAGAGCAAAGACAATAATTGGTATAGCTGGTCTAAATCAGAACGTACTGTTGGTCAACGCTTCGAATTTACCTTAGATAAAAAACCTCATGGTAGAACGGCAGGTCTCAGTGTCGAATTGGTTGATTATAAGGAAAGGTTGAACGCTCAAAGCAAAGAGGTAGTAACTAAAGCAAGAGATAAAAGACGTAACGAAGTCGACGTTCTCAATAGAGTAGTGAAAAATTATGAATTTGAAACAAAAGTAGCTGACGTCAAACGCTTTCGTCAAATTCGAGAAGGTTTGCAGATGGACTTAGGGTTTGATGGCGACGGTGAGCCTGCTTTTGTGGTTGACGCAGACTATGAGATTACTTGGCCCAGATTATTACTTGTTTTGAGAAAATTAGGATTTGATGTCAAAGATTATGATAAATCTAATGGCTTATTGTTTGTCAAATACAATGGTGCTGAAGATGGATGGTGGAGCAATATTTGGTCCAGTGATAAGAATGAGATGAATTTAGACACTGAAGAGTATCGTCTCAAAGTAGTCGGTGTAGGTAGTAAAACCTCAATTACATTATTTGATGATGAGAGCAACCCATTCTCAGTCAACAAATTAACAGATTTGTACCCCACATTTTCAAAAACCATGTCGGCTGACGATCTAGATATATAAATTATTTTCCTCCTGTAGTGAGTGCGGTCAGGAGGAAACATTTCAAAATTAAGCATCATAAAATTTTGTACATGCTTCAGATTAAGGAGTTGGCATAGTATGTCGATTGCGGATTCAATTTTATCGATTAACAATGACCTGCCTATTCGTACTGAACTGCCGGTGCACAGTGGTAAAGTGCGCTCTGTTTATTGGTTAACTAAGCAAGACAGCCGGCGCTTAATTGAAGAAAAAGCTTACCCTGTGCCATATGATACGCCATTAGCCATTATGGTTATTAGCGACCGTATCTCAGCCTTTGATTGTATTTGGAGCGGTGAAGGCGGTATGTTAGGTGTGCCTGGTAAAGGAGCGGCTTTAAATGCTATTTCTAATCACTGGTTCACGTTATTTAAGCAACAAGGCTTAGCAGACAGTCATATACTCGATATTCCACATCCTTTTGTATGGATAGTTCAAAAAGCGAAACCCGTGATGATTGAAGCGATTTGTCGCCAATATATTACTGGTTCAATGTGGCGCGCGTATGAAAAAGGTGAAAGAAAATTTTGTGGTATCCGGCTTGAAGAAGGTCTTAGTCAAGATTGTAAATTAGCTAGCTTACTCATGACACCCTCCACAAAAGGTATTTTAAAAGGGATACCTGATGTGCCTGAAGCTGATGATGTGAATATCACCCGTCAGAATATCCTCGATAATTATTCTGCGTTCAACTTTGAAAAACGCAGTGATATTTCTGTTTATGAAAAACTATTATCTGAGGGGTTCTCACTGATTAGTCAAGCTTTAGCTAAGTTGGGGCAAGTGTTTGTTGATACTAAGTTTGAGTTCGGTTATGTAAAAGGCTTAGATGGCAATAGCAAGTTGATTTACATGGATGAAGTCGGTACCCCAGATTCATCAAGAATTTGGGATGCACAGCAATATGAGCAGGGCACAGTAGTCGAAAACTCCAAAGAAGGATTTCGTCAGTTATTACTCAATCATTTCCCAGACTCAGATATTTTGTTAAATAAAGAACGTATGCCTGAGCGCCAATTATTAGCCAAAAATAATAGTCTGCCTGCTGAGGTATTGATGCAGGTTTCTAAGACATATATTGATATCGCAGAAAAAATAACGGGTAAACATCTAGTGTTGAGTGACAACCCAAAAGCTGAAATCATTCAGATTTTGCATGAGCACTATCAATTAGTTGACGAGTGATTTATTGACAACATTTTTTGAGTGGTTTGGAGTGCAACGTCAGCCTAGCCTAGTTCAACTTCAATATTACTAGTTGGAATACAGCAACAAGGTAATATCTCATCATCATCTATAAACGCCAGTGGATCCGTCGTGTATTTTACTTCCCCGCAAATGAGTTTGCTTCTGCAGGCGCCACAAAAACCCTCACGGCAATGGTATTGAATCTCAATCTCATGCTGTTCGAGTGTTTCAAGCAGGGTATTATTGGGTGGGTGTTGGACAGTTTTATGACCCTTTATCATCACCATGAAACTGTCACTGTTTTTACTCATCTGATTTAACCTAAATCTGCGGTTGGACAGGGGTTGAGGGGCTGGAAATAAACCTTGGCGCAATGCTTGAATTACAATAATTGGTTATTCCTCTTATACAATTCGCAACGTGGCAGCGATTTTCAAACAGCCACAGTGTCTTTAGCACTTTCACCGCTGTGATGGGCCACGAAATAACATTTATGTTTATATTATTCAGTGTGTAAAACGTCACTTCTAGCGGTTAACTCCGGTTTCTAAGGTTATAAATCAAAGTCACCAAAATCTTCAGCACTGACTTCTGAGTCAATTTGGCCTACCAGGTAAGAGCTTATTTCAGACTCCTGAGGCGCCACTTGAACGTTGTCAGAACTTAAGTAGTTATTCATCCAAGGTAGTGGGTTATTCTTTATGTCAAAACGGCTGCCCTAAGCCTATGGCAGACATACGATGATTAGCAATAAACTCAACGTATTGACAAAGGATTTCTTTATTCAGTCCGATCATGGAGCCATGCTGAAATAAAAATACAGCCCATTCTTTTTCTTGCTCAACAGCATGAAGGAATATTTGTGTGGCTTCTTCCTTACATTCCTCAGCAATTTCGGCCATTTCCGGGTCATCTTTGCCTTTAGCCCAAAGGTTCAACACATGTTGAGTAGAGGTGAGATGTAAGTTTTCATCACGAGCAATCAAACGAATGATTTTCGAATTACCTTCCATCAATTCGCGCTCTGCAAAGGCAAAAGTACAAGCAAAAGACACATAAAAACGTATGGCTTCTAAAGCGTTGACTGAATTCATGCACAGATATAACTTTTTCTTAAGTTCACGCATTGTAATGACATGAGTCTCACCTTTAATGGTGTGTGTCCCTTCACCTAAAGTTTGCCACAGTTGGGTGGCGAAAATGAGGTCGTCATAATATTTTGATATATCTGCAGCACGTTTCTTTATTTCTTCATTTTCAACAATATCGTCAAAAATGCTACTGGGATCACCAAACAGGTTCCGTAAAATATGGGTATATGAGCGAGAGTGAATAGTTTCAAAAAATGACCATGTTTCTACCCATGTTTCTAATTCTGGTATAGAAATAATGGGCAAAAAAGCGATGTTAGGACTTCTACCTTGAATTGAATCAAGCAATGTTTGATATTTCAGGTTAGAGATAAAAATATGCTTTTCTGAGTCACTTAGCTTTTGAAAATCGACTCTGTCTTTACTTACATCAACTTCTTCAGGGCGCCAAAAAAAGCTAATTTGTTTTTCAATCAACTTTTCAAAAATTGTATGCTTTTGTTGGTCATAACGCGCCACATTGACTGGGTTTCCAAAAAACATTGGCTCTGTCAAAGGGTTATTATTTATTTGATTAAAAGTTGTATATTTCATTAATTATTGTTGCCATTAAAAATTCAAACCACTCAGAAAAAAGCTGCTAATGCAGCTTACTGAAATCTATATTTTACAAGCGCCACCTGCGCAATCATCATCTTCTTCTATTACCACTTCTTTAGGCACAAACTCTTGGTTAGACAGTTCTTGTTGAGTAGGGTCGTCTGCTCCGTCACGAGTATTATGGTAGTACAGCGTTTTAATTCCAAGTTTGTAGGTGGTCAACAAGTCTTGAATCAGTAACTTCATAGGCACTTTGCCACCTTCGTAATTATTTGGGTCGTAACTGGTGTTAGCAGATATGGTTTGGTCAACAAATTTTTGCATAATCCCAGCCAGCTGCAAGTAACCATCGTTTGATGGTAAGTCCCATAACAACTCGTATTTGCCCTTAAGTCTTTCGTATTCAGGTACAACTTGTTTTAACACGCCATCCTTGCTGGACTTTATACTGATATGACCCCGAGGAGGTTCAATTCCATTTGTCGCATTTGATATTTGCGACGATGTTTCTGAGGGCATCAAGGCCGACAGTGTGCTGTTGCGTAAACCATATTGTTTAATATCGGCTCTGAGTGAATTCCAGTCACAATGCAGCGGCTCGTCACAAATTTTATCAAGCTCCTTTTTATAAGTATCAATTGGCATTAGGCCTTGGAAATAAGTGGTTTCGTCGAATTTAGGACAAGCCCCTTTTTCTTTGGCTAAATTACAAGACGCTTGCATCAAATGATATTGCATGGATTCGAAAGTTCTATGTACTAAGCCATTAGCACTACCGTCTGAATATTTCACACCATTTTTAGCGAGATAATAAGCAAAATTAATGACACCTATACCTAATGTGCGCCGACCCATTGTGGCGTTTAACGCTGCAGGAACAGGGTAATCTTGGTAATCCAGTAAATTATCGAGTGCACGTACCGCTAAATCAGACAGCTCAGCAAACTCGTCTATACTTTCGATTGCACCTAAGTTAAACGCTGACAAGGTACATAGAGCAATTTCGCCATTCTCATCATTCACATGCTCCAAAGGTTTAGTCGGTAAGGCGATTTCTAAACATAAATTGCTTTGACGAACCGGAGCCAAGTTAGGGTTGAATGGGCTGTGAGTATTGCAGTGATCAACATTCTGCAAATAAATACGTCCAGTACTGGCCCGCTCTTGCATAAATATGCTGAATAACTCAATGGCTTTGATGTGTTTTTTACGGATGCTTTCATCATTTTCGTACTGTGCATATAAACGTTCGAATTCATCTTGGTCAGCAAAGAAAGCGTCGTAAAGTCCTGGCGTATCTGAAGGGCTAAACAGGGTAATGTGCTGATCTTTGATTAAGCGGGTATACATAAGCTTATTAAACTGCACACCATAGTCCAGATGTCGTACACGGTTTTCTTCAACGCCTCGATTATTTTTCAAGACCAAAAGTGATTCGACTTCTAGATGCCACAAGGGATAAAACAATGTTGCAGCGCCACCACGCACCCCCCCTTGAGAACAACTTTTTACCGCTGTTTGGAAATGCTTGTAAAAAGGAATACAACCTGTATGAAAGGCTTCGCCACCACGGATCGGGCTACCTAATGCTCGAATACGCCCCGCATTAACACCAATTCCCGCACGTTGGCTAACATATTTTACTATGGCGCTGGCTGTGGCATTAATTGAGTCTAGACTGTCACCGGCTTCGATTAACACACACGAACTAAATTGACGTGTAGGGGTTCTGACGCCAGCCATAATTGGTGTGGGTAACGAAATTTTGAACTTAGACGTCGCATCATAAAAACGTTTGATGTAATCCATACGCGTGTTTTTTTCATGTTTAGCAAATAAACAAGCCGCCACTAATATGTAAAGAAACTGCGCACTTTCGTAAATTTCGCCAGTTACACGGTTTTGAACTAAGTACTTTCCTTCAAGTTGTTTAACTGCAGCATAACTGAAATTCATATCACGCCAATGGTCAAGGTAGTTATCCATTTCATCGAATTCGGCGGGGCTGTAATCTTGCAGTAAATGCTTATCGTACTTGCCTTTATCAACCATATTCTTAACATGGTCTTTTAAAACAGGTGGTTCAAAACGACCATAGGATTTCTTGCGTAAATGAAATATGGCTAATCGCGCAGCTAAATATTGATAGTCCGGGCAATCTGTTGAAATAAGGTCGGCAGCAGAACGAATGAGAGTTTCGTGGATATCGGCGGTTTTAATACCATCATAGAACTGAATGTGTGCTTTTATTTCTACTTGCGAAACGGAAACGTTATTTAATCCTTTAGCTGCCCATTCGATTACTTTGTGGATTTTATCCAAGTCTATAATTTCGCGTTCGCCAGTACGTTTGGTGACGTATAAATTGTTATTCATGTTTTCAGCCGTTTCTTTATTTTCTTAAGTCAAATAGATAACTTTTACTTAGCACAAAATGCATCTTTGGAGTTGCTTACCCCTGTGCCTTTAATTATTTGTTAATTCTAACAAGTATTTGCTGTTCTTAAATTTGTTATTCAGTTGCATTCTCATAATCAACACAACACAAGATAGTGAGGTTTTTGATCCATTGCAACCCAACATATAGTGTTTTTGTGTGCGGTCTTGGTGCAGTAACAAAAAGTTAGTAGTGACTCACCTAAAACCGCCTTTTGAGTTTCGGTTAATCGAAATGCAAGAAGAAAATAACGATATTTTTTTATTAAACTTTTTTAATGTAAAAAAACAATGGTTATCATTTATCGATATAAAGGGGTAAAAATAGACAGTAAGCACTAGATGTCGTGTTTTCTTATAAAATAGCGTTATTTTGTTGGCTTAAAAATAACCTAATAATTCTCCGGGGCTATCAATACTAAGGTCCGCATTCCAGCTTTTAGTTTGTTGTATATCAGAGATATAACCATATTGTGCAATCACACTAAACATATTCGCAGAATTAGCCGCCTGAATATCTCGCTTAGCATCTCCTATGTACCATGTATTAGGTAATGCGAGTTCAAGTTTTTCTTCGGCATGCAACAAAGGCAATGGGTGGGGTTTTCTCTCGCTTAAAGTATCACCACTTATAATTACCCCACAGTTTTGTAGAAGGGGGAATGAGGTGATTAACTGCAACGTTAAAAATTCTGGTTTGTTAGTAACTATGCCCCATGGAACTTTATTTTGATTCAGTGCCAACAATAAACTTTCAACACCAACAAAATATTCAGTCTCTACACATATATTATTTTCATAATAATCTAAAAATTGTTGCCGCAAGCCAGCAAAATCATAATCTTTTAGATCTTCCCCAAAACCTAATTCAAGCATACCTTTGGCCCCATCAGAGGCTATGTTACGGTAAATTTTATAATCCACAGTTGGGCGTTTTAGACCTACCAATATTTGATTTAAAGCATTTCCTAAGTCTCTTGCTGTATCTAGTAGTGTGCCATCAAGGTCAAATAAAATTGCATTTGGTTTTTTTAACATCTAAACATCACTATTTCGACAATGAAGGATATAGTTCACATCAACATTTTGATTCGACAAATAATATTCTTGGCTAATGGGGTTCATATGCAAACCGATGATCCTTTGCACCGAAAGTTGTGTGTCATCTATCCAAGACATTAATTCTGAAGGTTTAATAAACTTGTCGTGTTGGTGAGTGCCTTTTGGTACTAGACCTAACACATACTCAGCGCCCACTACCGCCATCAAGTAAGATTTAATATTTCGGTTCAAGGTAGAAAAAAACACATGTCCACCGGGCTTCACTAATCGATAACATGCTTGAACCACAGAGCTGGGGTCAGGGACATGTTCTAGCATCTCCATACAGGTTACCACATCAAATCTAGCTGGATATTTTTCGGCAAATTCCTCGGCTGTAGTCTGCTGATAGTCTGCAATTAAACCTGATTCCAATCCGTGTAAACGGGCGATTTCTAGGGGGGCTTCACCCATGTCAATGCCCGTTACTTGCGCACCATGACGTGCCATGCTTTCTGCCAGAATACCACCACCACATCCTACATCTAATACTTTTTTTTCTGATAAACCGTCACAATGTTGTTGAATATAATCTGTTCTTAAAGGATTGATTTGATGCAAAGGTTTGAACTCACCAGCAAGATCCCACCATCTTGAAGCTAACTCAGAAAACTTTTGTATTTCGTTATGATCCACATTTTGTTTATTTTGCATATTTCACATTTGACCTGATTATCAATTTTATCTTAGTTAATACCATCTTAATCTACTACTTGGGCAAATAAAATCGCATGTTTGTTAATTTTCTACATGTTTGATTACTACAGGCGTGACTTCTTTCTATTCATTTTAATTCGTAGATGATAAGATCAGTCGGTTGAAAATAAAGATAAATTTAGGTGAAAACGTAAACCTAATTTTGAGTTCTAGCTTGAAATTGACCATACGAATTTCACTTAACTAGTATTCTAATAATAACGACTAGGGACAAGGCTGTATATGACTGAACACGCCCATGAAATTCTTCCAATTAATATAGAAGAAGAACTTAAAAATTCTTATCTCGACTATGCGATGAGTGTTATTGTTGGCAGGGCGCTGCCTGATGTTCGAGATGGATTAAAGCCGGTTCATCGCCGGATTTTATTCGCCATGAACGAATTGAAAAACGATTTTAATAAACCTTATAAAAAATCTGCCCGTGTGGTCGGTGACGTAATAGGTAAATATCACCCTCATGGTGATTCAGCTGTTTATGAAGCTATTGTACGTATGGCTCAGCCTTTCTCCCTTAGGTATATGTTAGTTGATGGTCAAGGTAACTTTGGTTCGGTCGACGGTGATTCAGCGGCGGCTATGCGTTACACCGAAATTCGTATGTCAAAAATTGCCCACGAATTATTGGCTGATTTAGAAAAAGAAACTGTTGATTTTGTACCCAATTATGACGAGTCGGAATTTATTCCTAACGTTTTACCAACCAGAGTACCTAATTTGTTGATTAATGGTTCTTCTGGGATTGCAGTAGGTATGGCGACCAATATACCGCCACATAACCTCACTGAAGTGGTGAATGGTTGTATCGCGATGGTTGATAATCCTGACATCACTATCGAAGAATTAATTGAACGCATTCCAGGTCCTGATTTCCCCACTGCCGCATTTATTAGTGGTAGAAAGGGCATTGAAGAAGCCTATCGTACAGGTCGCGGCAAAATTTATATGCGTGCTCGTGCTGAAATTGAAACTGAAGACAACGGTAAAGAAACCATCATTGTTCACGAAATTCCTTATCAGGTGAACAAAGCGCGTTTGATTGAAAAAATCGCTGACCTGGTTAAAGATAAAAAAATTGAAGGCATTTCTGCCCTGCGTGACGAGTCTGATAAAGACGGTATGCGCATTGTTGTTGAAGTGAAACGCAATGAATCTGCAGAAGTACTACTAAACCACCTTTACTCTCAAACTCAAATGCAAACTGTGTTTGGTATCAATATGGTGGCACTAGATAAGACCCAGCCTAAAATTTTCAATCTTATGGATATCCTCAAGGCGTTTATATTACATCGCCGCGAGGTCGTCACGCGGCGTTCAGTCTTCGAACTGAAAAAGGCGCGGGAACGTGCTCATATCCTTGAAGGCTTAGCCATAGCACTGGTTAATATCGACCCTATCATTGCGATGATTAAAGCGTCTAAAAGCCCAGCTGAGGCCAAAGTATCTTTGACCGCACAAGGTTGGTCTTTGGGTGATGTAGCTGAAATGCTGGAACGTTCAGGTAACGATGCAGCACGGCCTGATTGGTTAGAACCAGAGTTTGGCATTCGTGATGGGTTATATTATTTAACTGAACAACAAGCTCAAGCCATCCTTGATTTACGTTTGAATAAGCTAACTGGTTTGGAACATGACAAAATATTGTCTGAATACAAAGAGTTACTTGATTTCATTGCCGAGTTGTTACACATATTAAACAGCCCCAAACGTTTGATGGAGATTATTCGTGAAGAGCTTGAAGCTATTCGTGATGAATATGGTGATGCTCGTCGTACTGTGATCACCGCAGCGTCTCACGATATCGATATTGAAGATTTGATTGAGCGAGAAGAAGTCGTAGTGACCTTATCTCATGAAGGCTATGTCAAATATCAAAAGTTAAATGATTATGAATCACAACGCCGTGGTGGCCGTGGTAAATCAGCTACTAAAATGAAAAATGAAGATTTCATAGAAAAGTTACTCGTAGCCAACACCCATGATCATATTTTATGCTTCTCAACTCGAGGCCGTTTGTACTGGTTGAAAGTATATCAATTACCGCTTGCCAGCAGAAATGCTCGTGGCCGACCAATCATCAATATTCTTCCACTTGAAGAAAATGAACGCATCACCGCTATATTACCTATTCAAGAATTTGAAGAAGGTAAATATGTATTAATGGCAACCGCTAACGGTACAGTGAAGAAAACTGCGTTAACTTCTTATTCTCGTCCAAGAGCTAACGGCATTATTGCGGTCAACTTGAATGAAGGCGATGAGTTAATTGGTGTTGATATTACTCATGGGAATGACGATATTATGTTGTTCTCAGACGCGGGTAAAGTCGTACGTTTTAATGAGAAACAACGTGAGGCTGACACCGGAAATGTCAAACTTGATCCAGAAACGGGTGAAGAGCTGCTGGCATTACGTCCTATGGGCCGAACCGCCACAGGTGTGCGGGGCATTCGCTTAAAAGATGGTCAAAAAGTGATTTCGCTGATTGTCCCTAAAGGTGATGGGGCTATTTTGACTGCCACTGAAAATGGCTTCGGTAAGCGTACCCCAGTTTCTGATTACCCTGCTAAGAGTCGAGCCACACAAGGCGTAGTATCTATCAAAGTATCTGAGCGAAACGGTAAGGTAGTCGGCGCAGTCCAGGTCAACGATAGCGATGAGATTATGCTTATCAGTGACCAAGGCACACTCGTTAGAACACGTGTTGAAGAAGTGTCGACTGTTGGCCGTAATACTCAAGGTGTGCGTTTAATACGTACCATTGAAGGTGAACACGTTGTTGGCTTGCAGCGAATCGACGAAATCGAAGAGCTGGAAATTGAGTTAGTCGAAGGCGAAGAAGTTGAAGTCATTGGGGCCGTTGCTGAGCAAAGCATGGATGACGTTATTGATAACAGCTCGGATGACACCATCCAAGATAACGAAGACGAATAAGAGAGTCCTATTTTTTATATTGAAAGATATGGAAACTGACTGATTTATAGGTATTAATATCGATAAATTAGAAACAATAACGAGTGGCTAATGCCGCTCGTTTTTTTTGGTAACAAAATGACAAAAATTTACAACTTTTCTGCTGGTCCAGCTATGTTACCTGCACCTGTGATGCAAAAAGCGCAATCAGAGTTTTTAGATTGGCAATCCATGGGCCGTTCTGTGATGGAAATTAGTCATCGCAGTCAGGAATATATTGCAGTAGCTGAAACGGCAGAACAGGACTTAAGAGAACTTCTCACAGTACCTGATAACTATAAAGTATTGTTCGCACAGGGAGGAGGAAGAGGGCAGTTCTCTGCCTTACCAATGAATTTGAAAATGAGAGCCGATTCCGCCGAATTTTTACTAACTGGCTCTTGGTCTGTAGGTGCGTTAAAAGAAGCCAGTAAATTTTTGAAAACAAACGTTGTGGGCGAAATAGTTATGCAAGATGGTTTGAGCACTGTCCCAAGTATTACTGCAGCTCAAGTTGATCAAAAAAGTGCTTATTTCCATTATTGTTCAAATGAAACAGTCGATGGAATAGAGATCAATAACATACCAGATTCTGGCGACGTGCCATTGGTAGTGGATATGTCGTCTAATATTTTATCAAGACCAATAGATGTCTCTCGGTTTGGAGTGATTTATGCTGGTGCACAGAAAAACATCGGGCCCTCGGGGTTATCGGTAGTGATTGTCAGGGATGATCTGTTAAATTTTGCGATGCCTGAAACGCCCACTTTTTTGCATTATAAAACCATGGCTGATTTCGGATCCATGTACAATACACCACCTACTTATTCATGGTATTTAGCTGGTTTGGTATTTAAGTGGCTCAAAGAACAAGGAGGTGTTGAAAGTATTGCCCAGACAAATGCTCAAAAAGCAGCACTGTTATATGATTGTATTGATGAAAATGGGTTTTATCTAAATAAAGTTCACCCTGATTTTCGTTCAAAAATGAATGTAACCTTTCATCTTACTAATACAAATCTTGATACCACTTTTATTAAAGAATCAGAACAAGCAGGATTAACCGCACTCAAAGGCCACCGTAATGTGGGTGGCATGCGTGCTAGTATTTATAATGCTATGCCTATTGAAGGTGTACACGCGCTAACTAAATTTATGCGAGATTTCGCTAGGAGACACAAATAATGGAGCAATTACATCTTTCGCCCATTGGTAAAGTGGACGGAACAGTAAATGTGCCGGGTTCAAAAAGTTTGTCTAACCGTGCGTTACTGCTTGCAGCACTTGCCAATGGTGAAACGCATTTAACTAACTTGTTAGACAGCGAAGACATTCATCATATGCTGAATGCATTAACTAAATTGAATATTAGTTATCGGTTATCTGAATGTAAAACCCAGTGTTGGGTAACGGGTAACGCCGGTGTGTTTAAAGTGTCAAAACCGGTAACGTTATTTTTGGGTAATGCAGGTACGGCTATGCGACCGTTATGTGCTGCACTGGCCTGCAGCCATGGAGAATTTGAGTTGACAGGTGAGCCTCGAATGGAAGAACGACCCATAGGTGCCCTAGTCGATTCTTTGCTCCAAGCAGGGGCTAAGATAGATTATTTAAAGAATGTTAATTACCCACCTTTATTAATTAAAGGCCATGCACTGAAAGGTGGAAGCGTTACGGTGGATGGTAGTGTATCTAGTCAATTTCTTACGGCTTTGCTAATGAGCGCTCCTTTATTTGAGCAAGATACCACTATTGTTATTATCGGTGATTTGGTCTCTAAGCCTTATATCGATATTACACTGCACACTATGGCGCAATTTGGTATTGATGTTGAAAATCAAAATTACCAACAATTTAAAGTCAAAGGGCAGCAGCAATACCAATCGCCTGGACATTTTATGGTGGAAGGTGATGCTTCATCTGCTTCTTATTTTCTTGCTGCTGGTGCGATTAAAGGAGGCACAGTAAGGGTGACGGGTATTGGTAAAAATAGTATTCAAGGTGATATTCATTTTGCCAGAGTACTTGAAAAAATGGGCGCGAAAGTGATTTGGCAAGATGAATTTATTGAAGTTTCAAGTGCACCATTAAAAGCCGTAGATTTGGATATGAATCATATCCCTGATGCGGCCATGACCATCGCTACTACTGCGCTTTTTGCTACTGGTACCACATCAATCAGAAACATCTACAACTGGCGAGTAAAAGAAACAGATCGCTTAGCAGCAATGAGCTGTGAGCTGAGAAAAGTGGGGGCGATAGTGGAAGAAGGCGAAGATTTTATATCCATTACACCACCTCAAAAGCTAATACATGCAGAAATTGATACTTACAACGATCACCGAGTGGCCATGTGTTTTTCGCTTGTTGCGTTAAGTGATACTGCAGTGACGATCAATGACCCTAAATGTACAGCAAAAACTTTTCCTGATTATTTCGACAGATTTGCGACTATTTGCAAGTAGACCTTTCGGGCAAGGGACTATTGCCTTTAATACTACTGTTTTAGGGTGAATAAATTTAATGTTAAAAATTGTGACCTCAGTGTCATTGCTTATCTAGTATCTATCCGTATAATTGCGCCCGATTTTCTTATGCTCAGGAGAGCACATGTACACAGAATCTGTCATAACTATAGACGGTCCAAGCGGAGCAGGTAAAGGAACAGCCAGTAATTTGTTAGCAAAAAAATTGGGTTGGCACTTTTTAGACAGTGGAGCCATTTATCGCGTTTTGGCTGTTGCTTCACTGCATCATCAAATTCCAGCGGAAGACGAGTCAGGTCTGTTACCTTTAGCGTCAGGTTTAGATGTAAGCTTTGAAACGACAGAACATGGTGTAAGAGTCATATTGGAAGGTGAAGATGTTAGCGATACTATCCGCACAGAAGAGGTAGGCGCCACTGCATCAAAAATAGCAGCATTACCTTCAATTCGCGAAGCTTTACTGAGACGCCAAAGAGGTTTTAAACAGGCACCAGGTTTAGTGGCTGACGGGCGGGATATGGGCACAGTAGTTTTCCCTGAAGCTGAGGTGAAAATATTCCTAACTGCCAGCGCCGAGGAACGCGCCGATAGGCGCTTTAAGCAGTTGAAAGATAAGGGGCATGATGTTAGTATGCTGCGCCTTTTAGCTGACATAAAGGCACGTGACGACAGAGACGCAAATCGAACTGTTGCCCCTTTATTACCAGCGAGAGACGCATTGGTTCTTGATTCAACTTTGTTGAGTATAGAGCAAGTGATTGAAAAAATTGAAATGTTTATTGAAGAGAAATTAACTAAAGCATCTACTTCAGTAAATAGTTAAGTAGTAAAAGCCTGCCAAATTAGGAAGATTTGGTTATGAATAACAACCCCGCGCTCACTGGATTGTAACGTGGATGTCAAAAAGAAATTTATTAAACACTATGATTGAAAATTTTGCTGATCTATTTGAAGAAAGTTTAAAAGTAATTGAAACCCGTCCAGGCTCTATCGTTAAAGGTACTATCGTATCAATTGATAAAGATATCGTGCTTGTTGATGCTGGTCTTAAATCTGAAAGCGCCATCCCTGTAGAACAATTTAGAAACGCCGAAGGCGAGCTTGATGTTGTTGTAGGTGATGTAATTGATGTTGCTTTGGATGCCATAGAAGATGGTTTCGGTGAAACAATTTTATCTCGCGAAAAAGCGAAACGCCATGAAGCTTGGGTAGAATTAGAAAAAGCTTACACTGAAAAAGAAACCATCATAGGTGTTATTAACGGTAAAGTTAAAGGTGGCTTCACGGTTGAAGTGAACACAGTTCGTGCTTTCTTACCAGGTTCTTTGGTTGATGTACGTCCCGTTCGTGATACCACTCATCTTGAAGGCAAAGAATTAGAATTTAAAGTTATCAAACTTGACGCAAAACGTAATAACGTTGTTGTTTCTCGTCGTGCTGTCATCGAGGCAGAAAGCAGTGCAGAGCGTGATACGCTTCTTGCTAACCTTGAAGAAGGTCATGAAGTTAAAGGTATCGTTAAGAACCTCACTGATTACGGTGCGTTTGTTGACTTAGGTGGTGTAGATGGTCTTCTACACATCACAGATATGGCTTGGAAACGTGTTAAGCACCCAAGTGAAATCGTTAATGTTGGTGATGAAATCAACGTTAAAGTATTGAAATTCGACAAAGAAAAATCTCGTGTTTCTCTTGGTATGAAGCAGATGGGCAACGATCCTTGGCAAGAAATTGCTAACCGTTACCCTGAAGGCGCTAAATTAAGCGGCGCAGTGACTAACTTAACTGATTACGGTTGTTTCGTAGAAATCGAAGACGGCGTTGAAGGTTTGGTTCATGTTTCAGAAATGGATTGGACTAATAAAAACATCCACCCATCTAAAGTGGTTAACCTTGGCGATGTTTGTGAAGTTATGGTGCTTGAAATTGACGAAGAACGTCGTCGTATTTCTCTTGGCCTTAAACAATGTATACCCAACCCTTGGGAAGAATTTGCTAAAGCACAAAGTAAAGGCGATAAAGTTAGCGGTAAGATAAAATCTATCACTGATTTTGGTATCTTCATCGGTCTTGATGGCGGCATAGACGGCCTAGTTCACTTATCTGATATTTCTTGGAATAAGACGGGTGAAGAAGCGGTTAGTGATTATAAGAAAGGCGACGAAATATCTGCTGTTGTTCTTCAGGTTGATCCAGAGCGTGAGCGTATCTCTCTTGGTGTTAAACAAATCGAAGAAGACCCTTTCAATCAGTACATCACTGACACTAAGAAAGGTACTATCGTAACTGGAATGGTGACTGCAGTTGACGCTAAAGGCGTAACCGTTAAGCTTGGTGACGAAGTTGAAGGTTACATCCGCATAGCTGACTTAGCACGTGACCGTGTTGAAGATGCATCTACAGTAGTCAGTGTTGATACTGAAATCGAAGCCAAGTTTATGGGCGTTGATCGTAAGAATCGCATCGTTAACTTATCCGTCAAAGCGAAAGACCATGCAGATGAGAAAGACGCGCTAGATAAAGTGAATCAACAAGAAGATGTTGGTTTCACTAATGCTTTTGCTGATGCATTTAAAGCCGCTAAAAGCGACTAATTGACGTCATATGCAGGCGTGTTAATTATTTTTTCAAATTAATAATTTTGACAATTAAATTAACGCGCTTATTATCGGTATATACAATTTTTTGAATGACAGAGAGTTTAATTTATGACTAAGTCAGAACTGATAGAAAGATTGGCCGATAAAATGCGTCAGGTTCCTTCCAAGGACGTGGAGTTATCGATAAAAGAAATGCTAGAACAGATGGCGCAAACTTTACAAAAAGGTGAGCGCATCGAGATTAGAGGTTTTGGTAGTTTTTCTCTACATTATCGAGCACCACGAGTTGGTCGTAATCCTAAAACGGGTGAAACTGTGAAATTAGACGGTAAGTACGTTCCACATTTCAAACCGGGCAAAGAATTACGAGAAAGAGTCAACGAGATTCTTGTTAGTTAATCTTTTAGAAATATTTTTAAAAACGGCACTCCAATTAGGGTGCCGTTTTTGTTAGAGTTAATATAACATTCTACTACTTCATCATGTAGACATACATTGAACAATGAAAGCAGCAGTCAAAACTATGCTAACAAGCAATATCATTTTACATTAGCTAACCCAAAGGGGACGAAATGAGAGTTAAAGGATTATTGTTACTACTGTTTGTATTGTTAATGCTCGTTGTTGCTGGATTTATCGGTTCACAGAACAGTCAGCTAGTACCAATTAACTATATACTTGCTGAGACAGAAATGCGTATGTCAGTATTATTAGCTGTAACATTTTCTATAGGGGTTTCATTCTCTGTGTTGCTGTTTATTGGTTATATTTTACGATTAAAGTGGCGTATTAGTAGCTTAGAACGTAAAAACAAAAAACTCTCACTGCCTACTAACGTTATATAATGTTAGAACTCCTGTTTTTATTATTACCAGTTGCTGCCGGATATGGTTGGGTGATGGGGCGTAACAGTGTCCGTCAAGCGCATCAAAGACATTCAAGTATACTGGCCAAACACTATTACAGAGGCTTAAACTTTCTACTTTCTGATGAGCCTGATAAAGCTGTTGATACACTGATTAAAATGATTGATTTGGACAGTGACACAGTTGAAACCCATATTGCTATGGGTAAATTTTTCAGACATAGAGGTGAGCTTGACCGAGCCATCAGGGTGCATCAGAACTTAGTCAGTAAAGAACAAATTTTAGCACTTCAACGTGAGGCTGCTTTATATGAATTGGGCCGAGACTATATCTTGGCTGGCTTTTTAGAGCGTGCTGAAAATGCTTTCTTACAGTTATTGAATAGCCAAAAACATTTTCTCAATGCACAAATCCAATTATTCAATATTTATCAAACTACCAAAGAATGGCCAAGAGCCATTGAGTTGGCAGAAAAAATGCTTGGTGCGGGTGGAGACAGTGATGAGTTATGCACTCGGGTAGCGCATTTTTATTGCGAACAGGCCAGTATTGAGATAAAAAACGATCACCTAATCGAAGCAGAAATGAGCCTCAAAAAGGCAATTACTACAGATATAAAAGCTGTCCGTCCTTGGTTGCTGTTAGGTGAAATTGCCATGCAGCAACAAAAATATGATGATGCTATTGATTGTTTGAGCCAAATTCCTAGTCGTGATGTGAGTTGGTTAAGTGAGGCAGTACCCTTAATCGAGGAGTGTGCAGAGCAACTGAATGACCACATAAAACTGGATAAAGTATTAGATGAATACTGGCAGCAATGTGCTACAGCCTACCTGGCTAAAGTAAAACTTATGGCAAAAGACGGCGAAGCAGAAAAGGCAGCGCAAGTGTTGTTAGAGCAATTGAAAAAACATCCCACTATGAAAGGTTTTAAAACATTAATGGGCTTGTACATAGACCTACAAGATCATGAGCAATCCACTAATAGTTTGTTATTACTCAAAGAGTTAGTAGAAGAACAAATAAACCAACGACCTAAATATAAATGTCATAGTTGTGGGTTTGCTGGGAGTAAAATTCACTGGTTATGCCCATCATGTAAAAAATGGGGAATGGTTAAACCAATTAAAGGCTTAGACGGAGAGTAGTTTGATAAATAAGACTTTGATAAATAAGAGCGTGGTAAATATTCAAACAGATCCAAAAGTTGTTGTGGCACTTGATTTTGATCAAAAAATCAAAGCTGAGGCTTTTGTTGATAAACTTGATCCAAAATTGTGCAGGCTAAAAGTGGGCAAAGAGATGTTCACTCACTTCGGCCCTAGTTTTGTATCAAGCCTTGTTGCAAAAAACTACGATGTTTTTCTAGACTTAAAATTTCACGATATTCCTAATACTGTTGCTAAGGCTTGCCAAGCTGCTGCTGACTTAGGAGTGTGGATGGTCAACGTGCATGCCACTGGTGGCCCTAAAATGATGGAATATGCCAGAAAAAGTCTAGATAAGTATGCCGCTAATAGGCCTCTTTTGATTGCGGTTACCGTGTTGACGAGTATGGATCAACAGCAATTAACCGCTATTGGTATTGATTCCACACCTGAGCAACAGGTATTGAAATTGGCTCATCTAACTCACAACTGCGGTTTAGATGGGGTAGTGTGTTCGGCGAAAGAGTCGAGTGTACTTAAATCCAGTATAGCCAACGATTTTAAATTAGTGACACCGGGTATTCGTCCTGAAGGCTCAGCGAAAGGTGATCAAATACGAGTGATGACACCTAAACAAGCTATTCATGCGGGTTCAGACTATTTAGTGATAGGTCGACCGATTACCCAATCAGTCGACCCACTTAATACGTTAATAGATATAAACCGTTCTATTTTGTTATAGCGTACTCAGTCTATTATAACGTTTCTAAAGCAGTTTTAGCATCCATATACTCAAGGCCAAGTTCTTGGCCTAAGGCGTCAACGACCGCTTTATACGTCACTTTACCTTGATGCACATTTAGACCATTCATCAAGTGTGGATCATCTAACATAGCCTGTTTAGGGCCTTTATTGGCTAGGGCTAGACCAAAAGGTAGCGTGGCGTTATTAAGCGCCATAGTTGATGTACGTGCTACACCGCCTGGCATATTGGCAACACAATAATGAACCACTTCATCTATGATATAAACTGGATCCTGATGAGTGGTGGCTTGTGATGTTTCAAAACATCCACCTTGATCAATAGCCACATCAACAACTACTGAGCCTGGTTTCATGTTTTTGATATGTTCTCGATTGAGCAGCTTAGGTGCTGCAGCACCGGGAACTAATACCGCGCCGATCACTAAGTCTGCTCTAGAAGAATAGTATTCAATGGCTTCTGCGGTTGAAAATACGGTTGCTAGTCTGCCTTCAAAAATATCATCTAATTCACGTAAACGATTAAGCGATCTGTCTAATATAGTCACATCAGCACCTATGCCCATTGCCATTTTAGCCGCGTTTAACCCTACGACACCACCACCAATAACGACTACTTTACCTGGAGCAACACCAGGTACCCCACCTAATAAAGTACCACTTCCTCCTTGTGCCTTTTCCAAGTAATGTGCACCAGCTTGAACTGACATTCTTCCGGCTACTTCACTCATAGGTGCCAAAAGCGGTAAGGTATGTCTATTATCCGTTACGGTTTCATAAGCAATACAAGTTGCGCCAGATTTAACTAATAACTGAGTTTGAACTGGATCTGGCGCTAAATGCAAATAGGTATACAAGGTTTGACCCGGACGTAACATTTTACATTCATTTGGTTGGGGCTCTTTTACCTTTACGATCATATCAGCTTTGGCGAAAATCATTTCTGCTTTCTCAATGATCTTAGCGCCTGCCACGATATATTGTTCGTCAGTGAAACCAATTGAATGTCCCGCCAGAGTTTCTACCCATACTGCGTGTGAATGATTGACAAACTCTTTTACCGCAGCTGGGGTTAAGCCCACTCTATATTCATGGTTTTTTATTTCTTTTGGTACACCGATTAACATGACTCACTCCAATTATAAGGATATTTTTCAATTCAAAATTATAAGTTAATATTTGAAGTAAGTTTTTTTGTATTAAGTCATTCAAAAGTATAATATTTCGCTAAATTGCAATTAAACGGAATATTCTATGTTAATAAAAACTCCTAAACATATTGATAGGATTGATAGAAATATTCTCATTGAGTTGCAAAAAAATGGAAAAATCACTAATTCTGAGCTTGCCAATAAAATTGGATTAAGCGCTAGCCCATGTTTAGAGAGAGTTAAGAGGCTGGAGTCTCAAGGATACATTACCGGTTATCATGCCAGAGTTGATCCATCATTGTTGGGTGCGGCCATGTTGGTTTTTGTGGAAATCACCTTAACTAAAACATCTGTTGATATATTCGAAGAATTTTCTACTGCGGTCCGTAAGCATGAGGATATTCAAGAGTGCCATCTGGTTTCAGGTAATTTTGATTTTTTATTAAAGGCACGTGTAGCCGATATGTCTAGTTATCGAAAGTTACTAGGTGACACTTTACTTCGTTTACCGGGAGTGAGTGAATCGCGGACTTATGTGGTTATGGAGGAGATAAAAGAGTCAACACAAGTTAAAATAAGCCTGAGATAAAATTTCTATCCCAGTATTGATTGATTTACGAGCATTAGGTACCAGCAAACTAGGATTTTTAGGACTGCACTGGTATCTTGTATACATGAATTTTAATAGGACCTAGCATCCTAGTTACTTATAACGATAATAAACACTATGGCGAGACTCACAGGCATTCAAAGAATTATGGAAGTAGGCATGATTATAAGTTGTGTCTTTGCGTTTTTTCTATTACTTGCCATGGCCTCTTTTCATCCTGCTGACCCTGGTTGGAGTCAAGCAGGATTACAAAGTGATGTTCATAATTGGGTGGGGCCAATAGGTGCTTGGTTTGCAGATATCTTATTTTTTATTCTGGGTTCTTTTGCTTATAGTTTGCCATTTTGTTGCGCATTTTTAGGTTGGTTTTTATTTCAACAAACCAAAACTTTATTAGAGATTGATTATTTGACCATTGGACTCAGACTGATAGGTATTATTTTACTGGTGTTAGGCACCACAGGTTTGTTAAGTCTTAATGTAGAAGATATCCATAATTACACTTCTGGCGGCATGGTAGGTGACGTGTTGAGTTCGTCATTGATACCCTACTTTAGTCTAGTAGGTACGACGCTGTTGTTATTATGCTTTTTTTGTACAGGTTTTACCCTTTTAAGTGGGGTTTCGTGGGTTGTAATTGTTGACAAAATTGGCGAGTGGGCGATACGTATCAGCAGTTTTATTTATCACACACCTGCTAAATTTAAAGAGTCTTCTAATCTGCTTTTAAGTTTCAAAAAGTCAGATCCTGAGCCAGCCGATCAAGAAAACGCTGGTAATGATTTTTGGGGTAGAGAGTCAAAAAATAATAGTTCTGAGTCACTAAACGACGAGCCATATCCAGCAGATATAGTTATTTCTCAAAGCATTATAGATGAAGCGCAGCCTATAAAGAAAAACCCACTGTCTATCAGCGAGTTAAAAAAGAAAATTAGTCTTTCTAGAAGTCCTTCTAAAGTAGAGCCCGTCATGACAGACGCCGAGCCAGAGTCAGAACCAGAACTAGAACCAGAAATGTTATCAGGGAATAGTGTTAACAACGAGCAAGGACCAATGCCGTCTTTTGATCTTCTTGAACGCGCGGATAAAATTAAAAACCCTATCACACCAGAAGAGTTAGAAATTGTTTCTCGTTTACTTGAAGCGAAGCTTGCTGATTTTAATATCGAGGCAAAAGTGGTTGGAGTGTATCCTGGTCCGGTCATAACACGCTTTGAAATGGATTTAGCTCCAGGGGTTAAAGTGAGTAAAATCACAACGTTATCAAAAGATTTGGCCCGCTCTATGTCTGCGATTTCGGTGCGCGTGGTAGAAGTTATCCCAGGTAAATCTGTTATTGGCTTGGAGTTGCCAAATAAAAAACGCGATATGGTGCGTTTAAGCGAAGTGATCAGCAATGATGTATTTCAGTCTTCCGAATCACCATTAACCATGGTATTAGGCGCGGATATTTCGGGGAAACCTGTGGTGGTCGATTTGGCAAAAATGCCCCACCTTTTAGTGGCGGGTACCACCGGATCGGGTAAATCTGTAGGTGTCAACGTGATGATCCTAAGCCTGTTATATAAATCCACGCCAGAAGATGTGCGCATGATCATGATCGACCCAAAGATGTTAGAATTATCGGTTTATGAAGGCATTCCTCATTTACTATCAGAAGTTGTCACTGATATGAAAGAAGCTGCCAACGCATTGCGTTGGTGTGTTGGAGAAATGGAACGCCGCTACAAATTGATGTCTTCCCTTGGTGTAAGAAATTTAAAAGGGTATAACACCAAAGTGCTGAATGCGATTGAAGCGGGCGAACCTATTCGTGACCCGTTGTGGAAGTTTGAAGAAAGTATGGAAACTGTTGCGCCTTTTTTAGAGAAACTGCCAGCCATAGTGGTTGTGGTTGATGAATTTGCCGACATGATGATGATTGTAGGCAAAAAAGTTGAAGAGTTAATTGCGCGTATTGCGCAAAAAGCGCGTGCTGCAGGTATTCACTTAGTGCTTGCAACTCAAAGACCTTCTGTTGACGTTATTACTGGTTTGATTAAAGCTAACATTCCTACTCGGATTGCCTTTCAGGTGTCCTCTAAAATTGATTCACGCACTATCCTCGATCAGGGAGGTGCAGAGGCCCTTTTAGGCGCTGGGGATATGTTGTATTTGCCACCCGGAACAGGTGTGCCGACACGAATTCATGGTGCATTTGTGGATGATCACGAAGTGCATGCTGTAGTAGCAGATTGGAAAAAACGTGGTGCACCGCAATACATAGACGAGATTTTAAACGGCGATGCTAACACAGACATTCTTTTACCGGGCGAACAGCCAGAAGACGCAGATCAAGAATACGATGTGTTTTACGATGAGGCCGTGGCTTTTGTGACTGAAAGCAGACGTGCTTCTGTATCAGGTGTGCAGCGAAAATTCAGAATTGGTTACAACCGCGCAGCGAGACTGGTGGAACAAATGGAACAAAGTGGCGTCGTAACTTCACCCGGGCATAATGGCAACCGTGAAGTACTAGCGGCGGCGGCCCCTAGAGATTAACCTTACAAGAATTTATAATAAATGAACAAGTTATACCGACTCAAACAGATGATTTTATTCATCACAGTCTCAATCAATAGTGTATTTGTCCTTGCAAGTGATTTGGATGCCAAACAGCAGCTAAAGAATAAACTGCTTAAGCTGGAAACCTATCAAGCTAATTTCACGCAAACAGTGGTTGATATTGAAAATACATTACTGCAACAATCCACGGGTAGGATCGTATTACAACAACCGAACAAGTTTTTCTGGGAGTTATTTGAACCAAACGAAAGTGTATTATTGGCTGATGGTGATAATATCTGGAATATTGACCCATTTTTAGAGCAAGTTGTCGTCAACAGTGCTGATATCGCCCTTGAAAACAATCCGTTAATTTTGTTAACCAATCCGGCGAGTAGCCAATGGCACGAGTTTGAAGTGAGGCATTCGAATAGCCAGTTTATCATTTCACCACGAAAGCTAAATGGCAGTATCGGGTCGTTACGTTTGGTGTTTAACAATGACACCTTAATTGAGCTTGAGACCCAAGATGGCCAGCAACAAAAGAGTTTGCTGTTGTTCTCCGATATAAAACAAAATCATTCATTACCTGCTGATACTTTTTTATTTGTCATGCCTGAAGGTTACGAGTTGGACGACCAGCGATAACCATGACCACAGAATTTGATTTCGCAGCCAGTAATAACGATTCAACTAGCGACAAAATTAGCGACACAATTAGTGACACTGTAGCTCAGTTCGCTCCTTTAGCCGCCCGTATGCGCCCTCAGGTGATTGAACAGTATTATGGTCAGCAACACATCATTGGTCCTGACAAACCATTAAGAGCCGCACTATTGCGTGGTCAATGCCATTCGATGATCTTGTGGGGGCCTCCCGGAACAGGGAAAACAACGTTAGCTGAGTTGGTAGCCAATCATTGCCAAGCCCATATTGAACGATTGTCAGCGGTAAGTAGTGGTGTTAAAGATATTCGTCAGGCGATAGACAATGCTAAACATTATGCGAGCCAGCATCGTCAGCGCACCATTTTGTTTGTAGACGAAGTTCACCGTTTTAATAAAAGCCAGCAAGATGCGTTTTTACCTTACATCGAAGACGGCACAGTGACGTTTATTGGTGCGACGACTGAAAATCCCTCTTTTGAACTCAATAATGCTTTGTTATCCAGAGCTAGAGTGTATGTTCTCAATAGCTTAAGTAAGAATGATCTTAGTGATGTCATTGCACAAGCGCTAACGGATAAAAAACGTGGTTTAGGGCTGACTGATATCATCTTAGACGACCATGCTAAGTCGATGTTGATTGATATGGCTGCGGGCGATGCAAGACGTCTGTTAAATTATTTAGAGCTAAGCGCTGATTTTTTGCCTGCAGATTCAGTCGACAAAAGACTCACTGTTGACATGGTAAAACTCGCCGTAGGAGAAAAAGTTGCGCAATATGATAAAAATGGCGATCAGTTTTATGATTTAATTTCAGCTTTTCACAAGTCTGTCCGAGGCTCTGCACCCGATGCTGCACTGTATTGGTACGCTCGTATGTTAGTCGCCGGATGCGACCCTTTATATGTCGCTAGACGTTTATTAGCGATTGCCACAGAAGATATCGGTAACGCTGATCCTAGAGCAATGCAAATATGCCTTAACGCATGGGATATATTTCAGCGGGTTGGTCCTGCTGAAGGAGAGCGGGCGATTGCACAAGCCACCCTCTATTGCGCAAGTGCGGCAAAAAGTAATGCTGTTTATTTAGCATTTAACACAGCCGTACAACACGCAAAAGACACTTCAGATAGCTCTGTACCAGGACATTTAAGAAATGCCCCCACTAGCTTGATGAAAGACTTGGGCTGCGGCAAAGAGTACCGTTATGCTCATAATGAGAACCATGCCTATGCGGCAGGAGAAAATTATTTTCCTGAAGGTTTACGTGATACTCAATATTATCAACCTAGCGATCGTGGCTTAGAAAAAAAACTACAAGAAAAATTAAAATTTTTAAAGGAGCTGGATTTGCAAAGTACACAGCAAAGGTATTCATAGAATGCACACAATGACTATCTATATTTTTATTGCGCTTGGAGGGGCGTTAGGCGCTTGTTTGCGTTATTTTCTGTCGCAACTGATGCTTCAATGGTTTGGTAAAGGCTTTCCTTTTGGTACACTTCTTGTCAACATTGTTGGTTCATTTTTTCTCGGGTTTTTATACTCATTACTGGAGCATGGTCAATTAGAGGCTGCCTTGTGGCGAACCACAATTGGAATTGGTTTTCTTGGTGCGCTTACTACATTTTCCACATTCTCAGTAGACACGTTAATGCTGTTTCAACAAGGCTTGTGGTTCAAAGCTGCACTTAACGTCACTTTAAATATATTATGTTGCCTTTTTGCAGCATGGTTAGGTACTCAATTAGTTAAAGGTTAGATAAAACAATATGTTAGATCCAAAATATTTACGTGGTGATATTCAACACACTGCAGAAAAACTAAAAAGAAGAGGGTTTGAATTAGACGTAAATACCTTTATTGAATTAGAAGAAAAGCGCAAGTCATTACAGATTAAAACCCAAGAATTACAAAACGCACGCAATGTGCGTTCTAAATCTATTGGTAAAGCTAAAGCTTTGGGCGAAGATATTCAGCCTCTATTGGCAGAAGTCGGAAAGCTGGGTGATGAATTAGATTCAGCAAAAGCTGAGTTGTCGGTGTTATTAGAAAAAATTGCTGCGCAGTCACACACTATCCCCAATTTACCTGACGACTCAGTGCCTTTAGGTGAAGATGAAAATGACAACCTTGAAATCAGTCGTTGGGGTACACCTCGTCAATTTGACTTTGCTATAAGAGACCATGTAGATATTGGTGCAGACCTCAGTAAAGGTGTGGATTTTGATGCGGGTTCAAAATTAGCGGGGGCACGTTTTGTGGTTATGCGTGGTCAAATTGCTCGTCTTAATCGTGCTATCGCCCAGTTTATGTTGGACTTACATACACAAGAACATGGCTACGAGGAAACCAACGTGCCGTTATTGGTCAACCATGAAAGCATGACAGGCACCGGCCAGTTCCCTAAGTTTGAAGGTGACTCTTTTCATACTAAACCTGCCACTGAAGAAGGGCAGGGTTTATCACTCATACCCACATCAGAAGTACCCTTAGCTAATATTGCTCGGGATGAAATATATAGAATGAAAGATTTACCTTTGAAAATGACGGCTTTTAGTCCTTGTTTTCGAAGTGAAGCGGGGTCTCATGGTCGTGATACCCGTGGACTGATCCGCTTACATCAGTTTGAGAAAGTGGAACTAGTGCAACTGGTAACACCAGATACTTCTTTTGACGCATTGGAAGAACTAACACAACATGCTGAAAAGGTGCTTCAATTACTTGAATTACCTTATCGTAAAATGTTGCTATGTACTGGCGACATGGGGTTCGGAGCGTGTAAAACATATGACTTAGAAGTGTGGTTACCTGCTCAAGATACCTATCGTGAAATTTCATCATGTTCAAATATGTTGGACTTCCAAGCCCGCAGGATGCAAGCCCGCTATCGTGAAGAGCAGGGTAACAAACCTGAACTATTGCATACCCTTAATGGTTCAGGTTTAGCCGTTGGAAGAACCCTCGTCGCTATTTTAGAGAACAATCAGCAAGTGGATGGCTCTGTAAGTATTCCTAAAGTATTACAGCCTTATATGAGTGGGTTGCAGAAAATTGGTTAGAGGGTTAGATTTTATTTGAGTTAGGAAAGGTGAGCTTCGGCTCACCTTTTTTGTTTTATATTCAATACTGTCGGGTTAATCGAACCTGCTCCTGCTTCCGCAAGTTCATGTGGATTTCAAGCTTTTAAAGCATATGCTTCGCATACTGTCATCCATGACATTTTTCAAACAAATCCCTTCGTCCAACCTACTTTTTTGCTACAGCCAAAAAAAGTAGGCAAAAAAGGCCGCTCGAGGGCAATGCTCTTCAACCAATTATTAGGCAAATTTAGCAGGTCGTTCGCACTTGCTCCCGGCAATAGCGAGCTCAATTTGCATCCCTGCAAATTGCCCTACTAAATTCAACTAATAATCGGCGAGCTTTAAGTCGAGGGTAAATCAAGAGCATCGGCGATGCCGACTAGGAGTTTTTGAGAAGCGGTCGTCAATAATTAGGAAGGGTGCCTTGTTAAATGTCACGTTTTAAATATGCGCCTTGCACCTGAACCCCGTGAGGTGATCACTGATTGATATGGAAGTTGCGCAAATGTGACCTCAAAAATCTGTATACGCTTCGCTCTGTAGTTTGTTTCGATGAATTCTCACGTTACAAACACTTAGCCGGTTTCGGTAAGCCCGCTATTTTTGTGGCTTGTTTGGCGGGGCCTTTTGGGAAAAGTTTAAACAAATAACGACTATTACCTTTTTCCGGGCCAAATTCATTGGCCATAGCTTTAACTAATGCTCGCATCGCAGGGCTGGTATTAAATTCAAGGTAAAAATAGCGCACAAAATTCACCACTTCCCAGTGGTTATCGGTTAGTTCAATATTTTCTGTCGCAGCCAAAATTGGAGCTAATTCAGCTTGCCAATCTTCAACATTAAGTAGATAACCTGCTTTATCTACTGCCAATTGTTGGCCATTAAATTCAAAACTATATTCCATGGCTTACCAACTTATGACTTGTTTACATTCAAGGGTGAGAGCTACAAATTCAGGATAGGATATACCATGATATAGATTGTTCTCTATTTTTAACCCTCTGGCCTGGACGTCTTCATTTAATACATAAATCGGCCCTTGTTCGAATAAACTATCGACTAAGTCCCCTTTAACCATGGCATATACGGCATCTTGTATTAGCAATAATTTATCTGTTGGCTGTATTCGTTTTAGGCATTGTAGCAATGTTTGGTCTGCAAATGGACTGGTCGATATTTTATGTAAAATCATTAAAACACCATCACTTGTGCACTTTCACTCATTAAAGCGGTAAGTTGATCTGGTTCAATTAGGGTGACGGGTATCAATAGGTCTGTTACCTCTATGTTTCGCTCTAATATGCTCTGTTGGCAAACGTAGATATTATTTATATCGTAAAAGCCCAAAGCAGCAAAGGTCTTGTGATAGGCCTTGTGTTGTATCGAATCTGGTGTTTGCCCTTTAACTAACTGTAATACACCATCTTCGATGAAAAACAGATTCACGTCCTGACCAAAGTTACTCATAGCTAACACCATATCCAGACTCTCCTGACCATTAACGTTTCCGTAAGGGGCTGATTTATTCAGTATGCCGATAGTAGAGGCCGTCAAAATTGCACCAATCTATCACTATCAGCCAATAATATGGCTAAATCGCCTAAGCCTACAGATTGAAATTCAGGCGACAAACTATGATGTATTTGGTCAGCGGCTTCAGCGTCTTGGACACTGGTAATGCCACGCTTGTTAGCAGCACTGACACACACCATAAGTGGAATGTTGTGATCTGCTGACAGTTGTTTCCATGCTTGATGCAAATTGAATTCATTTGATGGTATTAGCTGTAGTTCACTGCCATTTAAGGTACCACCTTGATAAAAAAAGATACCTTTTATTAAATGAGTTGACTCTACTGCTGCCACAGCAAAGCGATAAGCACTATAAGCGCTTTGGTCGGAGTAGGATGCTGAGGTAACCAATAAGGTAAATGACGACATAATTAAACTTTAAATGATTTTGGTAAATGTAACATAAAAAAATGCCCCAGCATGCTGAGGCGTTTTTAAAGTGATTATTTTTTGATGTTAATCATCACTTCCAAATATGCCTAAAAGGTGGAGTATGGAAGTGAACAAGTTATATATGTTTAAGTACATAGATACGGTTGCACGAATATAGTTAGTTTCGCCGCCATTAATTATGCGGCTAGTGTCATATAAAATTAACCCAGACATAATAAACACAATGGCTGCACTAACGGCAAGCTAAGCGCTGGGATACCCAAGAAAATATTCGCAATTGAAGCGACTACGGCAACAATTAGACCGACAAGCAAAAAACCGCCCATAAAAGAGAAGTCTTTTTTGGTGGTTAATACATATCCAGATAAACCGAAGAATACCAAGGCAGTTGTCCCAAGCGCTTGTAAAATTGTTTGAGAACCACCTGGAAAACCTGCGTAATGATTTAACATTGGCCCTAAGGACGCGCCCAACAAACCTGTAAAAACAAATACAAATAAAATGCCCATTGAGCTTTGCGCAGCTTTATTGAGGAAGAAAATCATCACCAGCGCACCAAGACTCATCATCATAGCTGTGCCTCTGCCTAGGCCCATAGACATTGCAATTCCAGCACAAACTGCGCTGAATGTTAATGTCATAGCCAGCAACATATAAGTATTTCTAAGTACTTTGTTGGTTTGCAATACCGATGCTTCACCTGCACTGGTATAGGAAGATCTTTGTTCCATTGTATTCTCCAAGACGTAAATTAAAATAATTCTTAATTTATAGTCTCTTTGTATGGTGTTTGGTTCACTTTTTCAAGTAATAACGTATTTAATTCTTCATTAATTCTGCACTCCAATCGTAACTTGATGTAAATGCACCCAATCCGTTCAAACTATAATCAATCAGTATCTTTTGTTCAATTAGGACTTTACAAGCTCTATAAACGTCACTATTATTCGCATCCTCAATTCGGGGCAGCAGATAATATTTATCATTGTCACAATGAGTTGAGAAAGATTTCGGATAGCTGGCAGAGCTCGGTTTAATGCACCTGACTTGAAATCAGACGTAGGGTCAAACCTACCGGGGGTTCGAATCCCTCGCTATCCGCCACATTTAAGAAACCCGCACATGCTGCGGGTTTTTTATTGCCCAAAATTTATCATCAATATCAATTAGAGGGATGAGAACCCCCGCAGTTCGACAAAATGTCTGGAACATTTTGTACCGCTTCTGCGCCCAAAGGGGCAAATACATGGATGTATTTGAGTACATCCCTCGCTATCCGCCATATTTAAAGAACCCGCACTTGTTGCGGGTTTTTTATTGTTTAAAATTTATCGGTGCAATCAATTGGAAAGATGGTCCCTCCGCGATTCGACAAAACGCCAGGAACGTTTTTATTCGCTATTTCCCTATAGCTCACCTGTGGTGCAAGCTAGCTAAAGCTATTCTAGTTTGTTCCAACAAGCTTTGGTGAACAAACTCTGATTAGCCGGATCACAACTGAGGGCATGGCGATTTTTCACTTATTCAGCAAACACTTTTTACTTAGAAAATTTAGTAAGGTAAAACGAGTTATGAATGAAAAATATCCAGATGAATTTAAACCAGAAGTCGATCGCCAAGTGGTTAAAAAGGTTTTTCTATACAGAATTTTTGAGCGTTTAAGTATCTCAGATAGGTCTCTCTATTATTGGATAACAAAGGCAAAAGTACCTGATTTAAGCTAATTCAGCACATAATAGCTTTTTTTAAATCTAGCAAAAATCAATTGAGTCAGTGTCTTAAAGTATTCTTTCTAGTTTTTTGAAAGGAATATGCCATTACTTTCGAACGTCGCCTCAGTTAAAAGTTAATAGAGGCGGTGAGCACCAATCATGATTTGAACGTATATTTAAAGCATGTTAACAGTCAAGCTGAAAATTATAGTTATTGCGACTTTCATTATGGTTTTGTTATGTAATCCTTTATGCTCTTAGACATATGCAATGTTTCACATTAGTAAGTATGAACACTTTTAATAAAAAAAAGGGCCGACCTGAACTTAAAAAAGGGGCTGCCGATATACTGCTAGATTGCCGTTGTGGTGGTAAGCCGAGTAAACCACAATCTATTGCACATTGTGAAAATAGATGGGTTATTCGATGTCAGGTTGAGCAATGTTATGCGTATAATATTGGACAAGGACTGACAGATACCATCCAAGGTTGGAACAGACTCAGTACTCATTTTTACCGATAACAATAAAGAGAGCTTTATTTTGATTAAATTGCTTTTAGTCGATGACCATGAATTAGTCAGAACGGGTATCCGTCGTATTTTAGAAGATGTATCTGATTTTGAGGTGGTGGGGGAAGCCACCAATGGTGAAGATGCGGTTAAATTTTGTCGAAACCATGCACCAGACTTAGTGTTAATGGACATGAGTATGCCGGGAATTGGTGGTTTAGAAGCCACTAAGCAAATTCTACGTTTTTCTGAAAATACTCGGGTGATAGTGTTATCAGTTCACAAAGAAAATCCAATCCCCGCTAAAGTTATGCAAATGGGGGCGTTTGGTTATTTAACCAAAGACTCTGATCCTGAAGAGATGATCAAAGCAATTTACAAAGTAGCTGCGGGGCAAAAGTATGTGTCACCCGATATAGCCCAACAGATTGCACTTGGGCAACTTAATTTAAACGATAGTAATCCTTTTGAACAATTGTCAGAACGAGAGCTCGAAATTACGTTAATGTTAACCAAAGGTGCCAGAGTTCCCGATATAGCAGTGTATCTAAATATCAGTGCCAAAACGGTCAATACCTATCGTTATAGGATGTTTGAAAAACTCAACGTCAGTACTGATGTTGAGCTGACTCACCTTGCTTTGCGAAATAAATTAATATCTTCTGATCATTTGTAGACCGACTGACATCAATGAGCATTAGCACTGACGAACCTTTCGATCATCAAGCCTTCCTCAAAAATCTGACCAATCAACCGGGCGTTTACCGGATGTACAATCAAAAAGAGGAAGTGATTTATGTGGGAAAAGCAAAAAATCTAAAAAAACGGGTGGCTAGCTATTTTCGAAGCACGGTTGATAGCATTAAGACTCGGTCGCTGGTTAAACAGATTTGTGAAATGGACGTCACAGTTGTGCACAGTGAGGCTGAAGCCTTTATTCTCGAAAATAACTATATAAAGAAATATAAACCTCGGTATAACGTGCTGTTAAGAGACGATAAGTCTTATCCTTTTATATTTCTATCTGATCATACCCACCCAAGATTAAGTAATCACCGCGGCCCTAAAAAACTCAAAGGCGAATACTTTGGCCCTTATCCCAGCGCTTGGGCGGTACGCGAGAGTTTGCGCACCATGCAGCGTTTGTTCCCCATCCGCCAATGTGAAGACAGTTATTACCGCGCTAGAACACGCCCCTGTTTACAATACCAATTACAACGCTGTGCTGGCCCTTGTGTCGAAGGTTTGGTGAGTGAGGAAGAGTATTCACAACAAGTGCAATACGCACGGTTATTTCTAAAAGGTAAAAACAAGCAAGTTATTGACTCTTTGGTTGGCAAGATGGAACAAGCCAGTATTGATCTTCGATTTGAAGCCGCCGCTCGATATCGCGACCAGATTGGGGCGTTAAATAAGGTGCAAGAACAACAGTGGGTCAGCGGTAATCAACAAGAAATGGATGTGTTTGGTTTTGCCTATCGTAACGGTATTGCAGTCATTCAATGCATGTTTATTCGTGATAACAAATTACTTGGCAGTAAAAGTTTTTATCCAAAAGTACCCGCCCAGTCGAGTGATGCAGAAGTGTTTCAATCTTTTGTTTTACAGTTTTACCTTGCGGGCAACAAAATTACCCCTCAGCAAATCGTGATCCCTTGCGAATTAGAAGAGCAGACCGCCATTGAGGAAATGTTAAGCAAGCAAGCTGAACGTAAAGTTCAGTTCTACAAGGGCGTAAGAGACGAAAAACGTCGTTACCTTGACCTAGCTAATACTAATGCTGAAATAGCTTTAGAGTCGCGGCAAAGTCATCAAAAATCGGTGTTTGCTCGTTATATCGAATTAGAAAAAATATTAGAATTTGAACAACCTATTCAACGTATGGAATGTTTTGATATCAGCCATACGTCTGGTCAACAAACCGTAGCATCTTGTGTGGTGTTTAACAGGGAAGGGCCCTACAAAACCGATTATCGCCGCTTATAACATTGAGGACATAACCCCTGGAGATGATTATGCAGCGATGGCACAAGCGCTGGCACGGCGTTATCGAGATGTGAAAGACGAAAGCAAAATACCCGATATTTTATTTATTGATGGCGGTAAAGGGCAACTTGCCCAAGCAGAGGCCTACTTCGACGATTGGAAACAAGACAAAAAACCATTATTAATTGGTGTTGCAAAAGGCAGCAGCCGAAAAGCGGGTTTAGAAACCCTAATAATGGCAGGAAGTCACGCTACTATTCCCATGGCTGGTGACTGCGCTGCATTACATTTAATCCAACACATTCGTGATGAAGCCCACCGTTTCGCCATAACAGGGCACAGGCAAAGACGTCAAAAAGAAAAAACCACCTCAAAGTTACAGTCCATTCCGGGAGTAGGTTCAAAAAGAAGGCAAAATTTACTAAAATATATGGGGGGCTTACACGGAATATTGCAGGCTAGTAAAGGCGAGATTGCTAATGTGCCGGGTATCAGTGAAGAACTTGCCGAAATTATTTATGAGCATATTCACAATTGAGCTTTGAAATTATTCACTGCATGTGGGTTAATGACCTTGTTTTAAAACCTAATACACTCATTTTACAATTACACAGAATATAGAGAAATTAGATGTGGACTGTTCCTAATATCATTACCGTGGTCAGAGTGCTACTTATACCTGTGTTTGTATTCGTCTATTTTTTAGATTGGAAATGGGCACATCAAGCGGGCGCCTTTATATTTTGGTTTGCGGCCATCACCGATTGGTTTGACGGTTACCTAGCGCGAAAGTTAAACCAGACCAGCGCTTTTGGTGCGTTTTTAGATCCCGTGGCCGACAAGCTCATTGTGGCTGCCGCCTTGTTATTAATTACCCATAGCTACGAGACACCTTGGATAACAGTGCCGGCAATATTATTAATGTCTCGGGAAATCTATATCTCAGCGTTAAGAGAATGGATGGGACAACAGGGCAAACAAGACTTAGTCAAAGTATCTTTTATAGGTAAATCTAAAACCATGGCGCAAATGTTAGCGTTAATTGGTTTGTTGTCAGAAATGGAATATTTTATGGGTATACAAATATATTGGGTGTCATTGGGATACATACTATTGTATTTCGCCGCAATATTGTCATTCTGGTCAATGCTGGTTTATACAAAAGCCGCATGGGATGATCAGAAAAATGTGGAAAGCTTTCATCAATAAATTCCTTTTGTGCAATTTTAGCGCGTTTCAGTCAAAATTCAGCCAGTCAGTTCAAAAACCTGCTTTTTGTGGTTGACACATAATACTTTGAATGTAGAATGCAGCCTCAGATTTAGGGAGCTAAGCGAGTTACTCGCAAAGCGCGCAACTAAACTGGAACAAAATGAAATGTAAATTATGCGGGAATAGCTCAGTGGTAGAGCACAACCTTGCCAAGGTTGGGGTCGCGAGTTCGAATCTCGTTTCCCGCTCCAATTTCTTTTTTTTGAAGCTTATCGTAGAATAGGTTTTATTTTACAATCGTATATAGCGGAATGGCGGAATGGCAGAATGGCTATGCAGCGGATTGCAAATCCGTGTATCTCGGTTCGACTCCGGGTTCCGCCTCCATATATGCTTAGCAATACCAGCTTGTAGTAATACAAGTACCCCCGTTGCCCGGGTGGTGAAATTGGTAGACACAAGGGATTTAAAATCCCTCGTTCGTAAGGACGTGCCGGTTCAAGTCCGGCCCCGGGCACCATTTATCTTGTAAATTCCATATCTTATCTTTTATATCATTTTTTTGGGCAACGCTTAAGTGGCTGTAAATCAATTTTGATAGAGCAGAGGCCATAATAAGCAATTCTGTATCTAACGCCCATAAAGTTTTTCTAATATTCAATTGATGTATGCCCCATTTGTTTGGCTATCCATCTTTCAGCAACACCAGTCGTGATCACATGACTTGCGTATGTATGACGAGCCTGGTTAACACCTCGATGCCTAATATTATTCTGCTGTAGGAAGTGCTTCAAACACTTATCACAGTATTTCTTTTATCTAAACGTTCTTAGGATGAGTGATGAGTTCGATGCTCCTAAATACGGTATGTAAATAATAAAATAAACCATCAGTATCAACGCTTAATCTGGCTTGTTTGATACGTTGTAAACGCTTACGAATGAGCCCTTAGTTTTTAATGAATCTCAGCGATACTGTTCAGCTAGATTGAGTTTTGCTCAAAAAGCACCATATATATTTTTAAAGACGAACAGCTACCTGCGATCTACACAACTGGCACTGAAGAATCTACATTGAAGACAGCAATGATCTCTATTGATGCTATCGAACCTTAAATTCACCATGCGGCTCCAAAATATGATAATAGTTCAAAACACATTTCACTTGTTAAGCAAATCGAAGTCAGAAGTTATTGATTTGATGAAGAACATGGTTCTGCTGTGCAGAAAAGAACAAGGCTGCATCAGTTACGAGTATTTCGAAGGTATCACCGATTCCAATCAGATCATTTTGTTACAGGAATGGGAGAACGCCGCTAGTCTACAAGGCCACTATCAGACTGAGCACATGGATTATTTTATGAGCAAACTGATTCACCATCTCGAGAAGCCAATCATTACCCGCAGTTATTTGACCCAAGAAGAGAATGCTGATGTCGCCGCCAAAAAGAGCAGCGAAAAGTCCAAACCTCAACAAACCATTCACTAAGCAGTGACTCTTTTTTACGGCGCCGGGAAAGTTCTGCGGTGACACAGCTGCTTGTTAATAAATAATATAGTGACGAGTGACCCTATTTAGTTTCAAAATTTATTAGCACAACCCTAAATTAAACTGCTTCTACATTACAACATTATGTTGATGAGCGATTCCCCCATTTGAACATGGAGAAGTTGATCGATAACTGGAAAAATATAAAACATATACAGAAAATCAATCCCAATATAGCGTGTAGGGAAGGTCGCAAGTTTTTTGATTATTGCCGCTTACTCATTTATACCCAAAAGTTTACTCATCTACTTAAACACCTCCCCAAGAATACATGCAGTCATAGTCCGTATATGTTGATGACATGGAAAAATCAGTTTAAATGAGATGTAAATTCACACTGTGCCTACTCACAAGTATATGAAATTTCGCAGCTTCTTTGTATAATCTGTGTGATTTCAAATGCCAAACATGGACATTAGCGCTAGAAGTTTAAGTTAATGCGTTCATCATCAAATAGGTTGGCATCTGGATCGAGTATCTGAATGTAACGGTCAAAGTATAAAAACTGTTTTAATAATAAGGTGAAAGAACGGGGGAAACAAATACCGTGGTTTCTTGCTACTTCGGCTAATGTGTTGATAACGTCATTCACTGCGGGGCTAACATTTAAGCCATCGTTAGCCATTAAGTCTTCATTATCTAAGGTGTTCATTGATAGAAATACGTATTCTATATCACGTGATAATTGTTGCTTATCTATGTTTTTACGGGTCATTCCCACTGCTAACATAGCATCCGCAACGAGTGCATAGTCTTGCTCATTTAAGCCTTTGAACAAACTGAACACGGCTTGCCAGGTTTCAGGACTTACCCGGCCTACCATACCAAAGTCAATAAACCCAACTCGCCCATCTTCAAACAGCATCATGTTGCCACTGTGAAGATCAGCATGAAACACTTCACAGTTTATCAAGCTAGCAAACCAGACATTTAAAGCTTCAAATAAGGCTTTGGTTGGATCACCTTGAGATTTTTCGCTCGCGCTTTTATCAGTTAATGCACATCCGTAAAAACGTTCCATGGTTAATACATGCAGACCTGATGCTCTGTCATAGACCTTGGGTGCCACCACTGTGTTGATGCTCAAAGATTCGAGAAAGTTTCTAAAGACTTTAATATGCTCAGCTTCTTTAATAAAATCACACTCGTCTATCATTGCTTGATACATCTCGGACACAATACCCGCTAATGCATCTCTGTCCGTGTTAGGCAACATAAATTCTAATACTCGCACCAATACATACACTGTATTTAAATCAGCAGTAATAATCGCCTGCACACCCGGTTTTTGAACTTTTACCACCACGCTCTCTCCTGTCACCAATATCGCTGCATGGACTTGTGCGATAGATGCTGAGGCTAAAGGTTGTTGGTCTATATGGCTAAAAACACGGTTTATGGGTTGCTTTAAATCTTCAGAAATAATCTTTTTGATGGTACGAAAGGCTATAGGCGTTGTCTGATCAAGCAGTTGTTCAAATTCCTCTACATATTCCTTTGGGAAGATGGAGGGTGAGCTGGCGATGAATTGACCAAACTTAATATACGTTGCTCCGAGCGCCTCAAAGAGCTCTCTTACTTCATGCGCAGGGGGAAGTTTACGTTTTATTCCCCAACGGATTGCATAAGGCGTCATCTTGGCCATCGTTAGGGTAAGTCGCAGACTGCTTCTTACCCCCATTTCTGTGAGGCTAATGTTGCGTTTAACAATAGAATGAATATCAGGAAGGAATGCCATTTTTATGTCACCTAGTAGAAAAATTACCTGTTTATCATCCTATGAAGAGCATTTCAGGAAATTGAATGGCTATTTAAACAAGGCGATATTATTTAATACGCTTATAAAAACATAACAAATTAGAGTGCTCAACCTAAAAAAATCACTAAAAAGCCCTACGCGTCGAGATAAATAAGTAGACGTTTGAAGTATAAGTCGCCCCAGATGAAAGTCCTCTTGTTCGTAACGCAAACACACAGCCAACATCCCGAGTTATGGGCTATGGGGCCTAATGTGCTGCATTAAGCTTTGGAAAGTGAACCATAGACTGAGTTATGAACAGTTAGATGCCTTTGTGATGAAGGAAAAGTCAGTACGCCCATTAATGACAGAAAACGTAGCACCTCCTTTTACTTCAGTAAAATTAACTGAGTCTAAAATTAATACATATTTGTGATTATAATTGCGATTCGTCAGTTACAAAAAATGTATCAGCAAGATATTTTTGGCTATAACAGCGTACATCCATATGTAGCCATGTTGGGGCTATACTGGCCGGCTCTAAGGCTTTTCTATTGTTTCCATGCCACCCGATTTGAAACCCTGCTTTATCCACCAGTAAATCCCTGGCCCTGTCACATCGTTCAGCATCATCGCGTTTGAATTCACCTGGCTGCGCTGGGAAATCAATATCAATCGCCTTACCCATATGGTTTGTTGAGCGTCGGCCTTTCATTTCATTATGTATCCAGCAACGATAGCCACTTGTTAGCATTGGCAGGGGGAAATCATGGTTTTTCAGGTGGAAACACACAGCTCTAAATGCGTAGAGTATGGCTTTGTGTACCCCCGGATATTCACGGCGATGATAGGCTTCAATTTTGGGTTTGTCGGCTCTATATTTATTTTTAAATCGGCCCTGTCCAAACCCATCGCATTGTCCGCAGGGACATCGAATAGAGGCGAAATCTATAGGATTGTTTATTTCAAATTCATGCAATGCATCGAAGCTGTTTGCATCAAAAATACCTGAAGGTGAGGTTATTTTCATGACCTCTCGTTGAAATGCCATTACTTGAAGTTCACTGCCAGGTCCAAAATCACCATCCCAGACTGTGCCGCGAAATCCATTTAACTTAAGTTGGAGTTCTACAACGTCTGTCCCCTTATCTCCTCGTTGAATATTTTTATCACGTCGTTGAAGACTCTTATCACCAAATACCATGATGGTTCCTTATCTTTGATTTTTTTAAACATGAATTGACACTAAATTAAATCATCATTCCTTATGCTGATGGTAAATATAGCAGATGACTTCGAAAGTACTCAGTTGTGAGGCATGCTTTGAATAGGATAAAATAACTTCAACATGAGGTTTGCCTTGTTAAGCCAACCTCACTGCTTGTATTTTTGAGAATGAAGCTTATCCATGACCTACTCAACAGTCACTGATTGTTGGGTTTGGGGGAATTTAACTGGCTGCTGAACAAGGCTGCTGTTCATCAATGGACTGTTTATCCAGTTAAAAAATGGTTGTGTTTAGTCTAGTTTGATAATCATCACCTTGTTTTTTTTGGCGACTTGTGACCCAGTGCTTTGTTTCTGGCTTGTTGCTTATGTTTACCTTTACTGCTTCTTTTGGCTGGATGGTTTTGTTTTGTTAAATCAGGCTCATAACCTGGTAGCCATTGTTGTAACAATACGCTGTCGAGCACTTTCTCAATGGCCTCTAATAACCATTCTTCATTTGGACTCATCAGTGAAATGGCTAACCCGCTATTTCCGGCTCGACCTGTTCTGCCAATGCGGTGAATATAATCTTCGGCAACATAGGGTAATTCGTAATTGATCACGTATTTCAAATCTATGATGTCAATCCCTCTTGCTGCTAAATCTGTTGCCACTAACGCTCTGGTTTTACCTTGTTTAAATTCTGCCAGTACTCTTTCTCTGGCGCCTTGTGATTTATCACCATGGAGAGATTGGGTTTGGATACCGTCTTTACACATTTCTTTGGCTAGATCATCAGCCATTTTTTTGGTGCGCGTAAAAATTAAGACTTGTTGCCAGTTTTTTGAACCTATCAGAAAAGACGTCAGTTCCCGTTTGCGATCACTATCAACCGTGTATACCCGTTGTTCCACCTGAACCGCGGCTGCATTGCGTTCATTGACTTCTATCAGTGTAGGGGCATTAAGTAAGGTTCTACTCAATTTAAAAATAGCATCATCAAATGTTGCAGAAAACAGCAAGGTCTGTCGCTTGTTTGGTACTCGATTTAAAATTTGATCAATTTCATCTTTAAATCCCATGTCTAACATACGATCGGCTTCATCAAAAACAAAGGTCTGAAGCTGACTTAAATCGACGTTTTTTTTAGCTATATGATCTAACAATCGCCCAGGAGTGGCGATCAGAATATCTACACCTTTGTGAATTGCGGATATTTGTGTGTTAATGCTAACACCGCCATAGGCAACAGCAACGTTCAGTTGTGTATTTTTGGCGTAACCTAGAATGCTTTTATACACCTGCTGCGCCAACTCTCGTGTGGGCGTTAATATTAATGCACGTATAGGCCTCAGAGCACCAGTCTGTTTTATTAGCTGCTGCAGAATGGGCAAGGCAAACGCTGCTGTTTTTCCCGTACCTGTTTGGGCGCCTGCCATAATATCTTTACCCGCAAGAATGGCGGGGATCGCTTGTTGTTGTATCGGTGTTGGACTCTCGTATCCCAATGCTCTAACGGCATCTGTTAGGGATTTATCTAACGCTAACGCAGAAAAACTCATATATGACTATCGCTTTTGATTACTTGTTATCTTTATATCATTGTTGCGCTGACACATCAGAATAAAATGCCGCCTGTTGCTTGAACAATTGGCTCAGATAAGGTCGAAAGATGTGTTTTAAACACATTAATGGGAATCAAATCAACTATAGGTCTGGTCACAAAAAAATAGGGTAAACATGTACTCTGGCCTGGCACAAAGAATAATCTTTTGTAGCACATAGCACATAGCACATAGCACGATGTCATCACAACTGATGGTATGTTCTGTATCGAATTATAATTGAGATGTAACAGGCAAAATCACAAAACACTGGGACCCGCTGATGTGATCCGTGTTATCTGTTTGTGCAATTAAAAGGGCTGTCGATTAATAGCACAAACAATTTATTGCTGCTGCGGACTATCTATATTTGTAACAAAATTACAAAAGCGGTATTATTTGCATTAAAATTAAATCAGGGAAGTTGTTCTTAACAGTTATATTGCCTTAGGTAAACCCATCATTAGATATACCCTTTAACGCATGACTCGCGATTGACTACTTTTTAAACAAAATCATACATCTTTTTCTGTCTGGAACAGAATTCTTAAATTAGGTTATTCACATGCTCGAACACATGAAAAGAGACTGGCTCTCTAATATTCGTGGTGATGTGCTTGCTGGTATTGTTGTGGCATTAGCCCTGATACCTGAAGCCATTGCCTTTTCCATTATTGCAGGTGTTGACCCAAAAGTGGGTTTGTACTCTTCATTTTGTATAGCGGTGATCATTGCCTTTGTGGGCGGTAGGCCGGGAATGATTTCTGCCGCAACCGGTGCCATGGCTCTATTAATGGTTACGCTGGTCAAAGATCACGGTTTAGAGTATTTGCTAGCGGCCACTTTACTGACGGGGGTGCTGCAAATTTGCGCGGGGTATCTTAAACTGGGTGGTTTGATGCGGTTTGTTTCGCGCTCTGTGGTAACGGGGTTCGTTAATGCTCTGGCCATTTTGATTTTTATGGCACAATTACCTGAACTAACCGATGTTACCTGGCATGTTTATGTGATGACGGCTGCAGGACTTGGCATTATTTATCTTTTTCCTTATATTCCCGCTATTGGAAAAATGATCCCCTCACCACTGCTGTGTATTGTAGCGTTGACCATTGTTGCGATTTCTCTAGACCTAAACATCAGGACGGTAGGTGATATGGGAGAGCTGCCCGATACCCTACCGATATTTTTATGGCCTGATGTGCCACTGAATATGGAAACGTTGTTGATTATTTTACCTTATTCGGCAGGACTGGCTGTGGTCGGCTTACTTGAATCTATGATGACAGCAACCATAGTTGATGAATTGACAGATACTACTAGTGACGGTAATAAAGAGTGTAAAGGCCAGGGAATTGCTAATATTGGTGCTGGGCTATTTGGTGGTATGGCAGGTTGTGCCATGATTGGGCAATCAATTATTAACGTGAAGTCTGGTGGAAGAGGGCGACTGTCTACTTTTATTGCTGGTCTTGTGCTGATCATTATGGTTGTATTTCTTGATGATTGGGTACGTCAAATACCGATGGCAGCATTAGTTGCTGTCATGATAATGGTTTCAATCGGTACATTCTCTTGGTCTTCTCTTACTGACTTACGCACTCACCCTTTGTCATCAAGTATTGTCATGGTAAGCACTGTTGCGGTTGTTGTAGCCACGCATAATTTAGCCTTTGGTGTGCTAATTGGTGTGCTATTAGCTACCTTGTTCTTCTCAAATAAAATTGGCCGACTTATGATGGTGAAGTCTGACTTTAATGAGCTTGAAAATAAGCGCACCTACGAAGTTATCGGTCAGGTGTTTTTTGCTTCAGCGGAGCAATTTACCAACGCATTTGATTTTAAAGAAGCGGTAGAAATTGTTGTGATTGATCTCACCCATGCCCACTTTTGGGATATTACCGCCGTATCTTCACTAGACAAGGTTGTGATTAAATTCCGACGTGAAGGTGCGACTGTTACAATCGTTGGTATGAACGAGGCAACAGAAACAGTGGTAGATAAATTTGGGGCGCACAATGACCCTAAAGAAGTTGAAAAACTGTTTGACGGACATTAAGGAGATAATAATGACAAAAATAATTACCTGTGTAGACGGCTCTGCAATTACTTCAGCTGTAACAGAGGCAGCGGTTTGGGCATCAAAAAAGTTAAATAAACCGCTTCTTTTTTTACATACACTAGAAAAAGAACAGCAGCATGGCGCAGATGATTACACTGGGGCTATTGGCCTTGGTGCGCGAACAGTGCTGTTAGATGAAATGACAAAACTGGATGAGCAACGCAGTAAAGTTGCATTGCAGTTAGGCAAAGAATTACTCGGTTATGTTTCACGACAAGCATCAACAGCAGGGGTTGGTGAGGTTGAGTCATTACAAAGGCATGGCGACTTGGTTGACTCAATAAACGATATTGAAGGTCTAACCCGCCTCATCGTTATTGGCCGCAGTGGCAAGGGGCATGATGGCAACTTTAATGCGCTTGGCTCTCATATAGAGACGTTGTTGCGAAAGGCGTCACACCCCGTCATGGTAATCCCAGACACGTTCAAAACACCCGTCTCATTTATGATCGCCTATGATGGAAGAGAAACGGCTGAAATAGCCCTGCAACGGGTTATCGACGGTGGATTATTACATGGTCTTCACTGCCACCTAGTTTCTGTAAAAAATAATGAGTCAAATCAGAATGATAAGTTTGTACTAGCCCAACAAAAGCTGGAAGGAAAGGGCTTTAATGTCACAGCATCTTTCATAGAAGGCAACATACATGAGTCGCTTATGGAATATAAAGAAGCCCATGATATAGGGCTCATTGTCATGGGGGCTTTTGGACACTCCAAACTGAGACAATTCTTTTTAGGCAGTAACACGTTAAAAATGCTTGAACGCTGCAAAGTACCCATGGTTGTTTTGCGGTAAGGGTTTTTGAAAATAGCTACGCTGTCTGTAGATTAGTTAGAATCAGAACAACCCTAAGTCTACCAAGGTTGTTCTGCTTATGATTAGTTCGCTACTATTGAAGTGCGATAACGGCCATTTTCATGGTACTTTCAAATGATCCCGCACCGGCAATAAATAAGCCATTATGACAAAACATTGCGTCATCAATTCCTGTCTCATCTTGCAGCGCTATATCAGATAAGCCCGCCCATTTTTTAGGCAGGGGTTTTCTGTCTTCGAATGAACCCGGTTCAACAGGTACCGTTTGAATTCTCCATTGTCCAGTCCCAGAGGGGTAAATCATAAACAAAGCTTCCTCAGACAAAGCGTGAACCGTTTTTTTCCACGGCGTATATTTTTCCAATACAATTACTCTTGGATCTTGTGCCTTGTCAATTGCATTCGCCACAATTGTTTTTGCACTCATGCCTCCATTAGCAGTTGCGATAAATCGTGTTAAAACCCGAGATGCAAAATCAACCGCTTCATCAAAACAACTATCAAAGTGGCTATCTTCTTGCCAAGTTGGGTTAAACATTGAAATAGTTTGGCTAAGGCTAATACCTTCAGGCACACCTTTGACATGACCACAATCGATGGCATCGATTGTGGATACTAGGTCCGCATCAACTGCATTGGCAACGTCTTGGTTACCCTGACATATATATAAGCCGTATTTTTGCCACATTAAACCAAATGAGGAGTAGGGAATACCATTCGCTCGTTCTCCTGCACCACCGCGTTGATGATGGTCAAAGCGGTCTGTTTCTGGGTCGTATTCTCCACCCACGTCAATCACAATGTCGGCTTTGGCGATAATATCTAAATCACGTGTACGAATGAGTGTAAAAGAAGAAAAAATACTCTTCAGTGCAGCTACACTGAAAACATCATCAGCATGAAAATTACCGTTGTGCGTTACTATAGTTTTATGATTCATTATTTTGTGTCATTTTAGAAAGGGATGGGAAGGCGTCGTCAGATAACGGTTAAAAATAAAAAATACTTAACAAGTAAAAATTTCGTCAAGGATTCTATACGAAAACAGCCAATAAAATAGGATTAAGTTTGTTTACCCATGTATATGGGTTGTAATGATAATTTCCTGTACAAGATGGCTACGGTAACTTTACCCAGTGTAAGCGTGTACAAAACAATGTAACGTTCATCAACTACCTGGGGGTATGGTATGTTTACGCCTCTTCAAACATTTGTGTATTAAAGGAGAAATAATGATTTTTTTAAAGCGTTGTCTCGTCATGATTGCATTTTTTAGTTTAGTTTCATGTTCAAGTTTGGGCGTTAATCTACCAAGTTACGACGAATTATTAAGCGCACAAACGGAACAAGACGGCAGAGCTTGTGTACGTCAGCATAATATTCGAGGCTTTGGCATGCTCGAGGATGATGTCATTAGCATTAATGCCCGCGGGAAGAACCGTTATTACCTAATCACGACTTGGTTTAAGTGCCACTCCTTACAAACCAGTTTTGCGGCTGGCTTTAAGGGCGACTTCTCAGAATTATGTGGCAATGGCCGTGACAAGATTTTGACCTCTGAAGAGTCTTGTCCTATAAAAAGTATTTTTGAATTTGAATCAAAACAAGAGGCTTTTGCTACGTTTGAAAAGGTGCAAGTTATCCGTCAAGAATTAAGAAAAGAGGCGAAAGAAAAAGTTAAAGGGCAAGAGGTTTCAAAACATTTAGACACCTCTAAATAGAGGGCTTTTTGTTCAGAAATCTACCAAACACCTGTTGTAATTTGTGCTAAAAGTTTAAATAGTTGATTGAACTACAATGGGTGTTCTGGTTAGCTTTTTTACCTAGTTATGACTTTGTTTGCGTAGCAATTTTAAAGCAAGCTATTTTGCAGGTTTTAAGGATGGTTTGATTTTTCGCTGTGCTTGCTTTAAAAACGTTAGTCTTTTATGGCCCACAAAAACATGTGCTGTCACTGATAAATGACTGGGAAGATGTCGACTCGCCACTATCCCCGAACAAACCCGAGTGTTACATGTTACCCGAGGCGAGGTATTTAGGTTTACCTTTGAAAATCTTATTGTATAAAAGTTCTGTTGTGTTGGTTAGGACTGTATTTATGTTTCGTTTCTAACATCGAATCAATATATTTTAATTAAATTGATTATCGCCAAAAGCTTTGGTGAAGTGTTGGAGTCTATTCATCCAGAGGGTAAAATAAGAGCTTCTGCGTTGCTGATAATCGGTGTTTGTCCTGCTTGTATATTGGAGTTTGAGGCTCTGTTTTGCACATTGTCGCTATGGATATCTCGATTAGCTACCGAAAAACTAAGTTAAGTCGAAAAAAACTAGCGAATTCCCCGACCGAACTGCAAACTTTATCCGAAATGATATTTAGCGGCTGTGCCCTGCACTGGTAGGTGTGACTTCTGGCTTGAGTTTAAAGTCGGCTCCAAAATCGCTCAAAGGATGAAATTTCATTGGTGTGGTGGTATCAATATTAGTTAATCTGCGAGCGTAATCATCAAGGTAGTTATCGCAGGCATCCTGCCCACCAAATACCGGGGAATAGGCAACGAATGGCGGCAATACCTCGAAACCGGTGTAAAATAATGTACCATTATGCAGGTGCCAAAGAGCAACGTTAATATCTCCCATCATGCCATCTGGCTCAAACATTTCTGAATAAGCACCACAACTTGTTACCACCATAGCCTTGCGACCTTTTAGGCCACCGGTTTCGTAACGTTTTCCTGCGCCATACACTACAGAGTTGACGAATACACGATCAAACCAGCCTTTAAGAATTGCTGGCGTCGAAAACCAGTAAAGTGGAAACTGTACAATAAATAGATCACACCAAAATATTTTTTCCAGCTCAGCTTTCACATCATTGGGAAGTTCATTATTTTCCACCGCGAATTTCTGCTCACGGTCATACTGTAATCGGTCAGGAAAGCGGCGCGTAGTAAAGTCCTCAGCACTGGCCACAGGGTTGAAGCCCATTTTGTAGAGATCTGAAACAATGACTTCGTGTCCCTCGGACTCTAGAGTTTCCACTCCTTTTTTCAGTAAGGCCCCCTGAAACGAGGCATTAGGTTCTGGGTGTGCATATAAAATAAAGACTTTCATATTTTCTCTAGGTTAGGATCTGCTTCAATGTCAAAGCTGGATTTAAAGAAAGGGCACATTAACTTATGCCAATAGTTAAACAATAGACCACATTCCTTGTCTATTTAACAGGCATTATTTTTGTTGGGTCTAGGGCATTGAACTGACCCTTGGAATAAGGTGTTAAATTGTTGTGGCGCTAAAACATAAGTGTCAAGAAATCTTGGTGCCAAAGAGCCAGGTGTTGCTACCGTTGATGCGTTTAAACGTTGCGTTGATTTCTAATGTAATGGGCACAACGAAAAAATGTTCACAGCTTACGGGTGCCTAGCTTGAACATGCTGCCGATTTGTCTCTTTAAAAAATTTGAAAACCTATTTCCGTTTGTTTTTAGGCACGTAGTTTAGAATAGATTCTGGCACGGTTTTTTTGACTTCAAATCCTTCAAACATTTTTCTGGTAATGACATGACCAAGACGGCTTTCGATGGCGCATAGATTTCTAAAGTTATCTTTAGCCACAAATGAAATGGCTTCTCCTAACGCACCAGCTCGGCCTGTTCTTCCAATTCGATGAATATAATCTTCAACTTGATCAGGTATGTCATAGTTAACAACGCGTGACAAATTTTGAATATCAAGCCCGCGTGCAGCAACTCCTGTTGCGACCAAAAACTTAATTTGACCAGACTTAAAATCGGCTAGAATTCTTTCGCGAACGGCTTGGGTTCGGTCACCGTGAATACTGTCTACAGGAATACCACGTTTGTCTAATTGACTGACTAACTTAGCTGCACCTTGTTTTGTTTCAATAAAAATAAGCGCTTGCTCCCATTCTTGTTCTTTAATGAGATGGCTTAATAATGCTGATTTATTGCCTTTATCAACTGTCACTAACCATTGGTCAATCTTGGGCGTAGACGCTGTGTTTTGCTTGATAGATATTTCAACGGGTTTGTAGATAGAGCGTTTTGCTAAGGCACGGACTTCATTTGAAATAGTCGCAGAAAATAACAAGTTTTGACGTTGCTCTGGTAAACGTTCAATAATTTTATTAATGTCGCCAATAAAACCCATATCCAGCATTCTGTCGGCTTCATCTAATACTAAAATTTCAAGTTCATCAAAATGCAATGCACGTTGATGTGCGAGGTCTAAAAGACGACCCGGCGTCGCAACCAGTATATCAACGCCCCAAATTAAACGTTGTGTTTGTTCAGAGGCATCAACGCCGCCATACATGGCCATTGATATCAGTTCTAAATGTTGACCGTATGCTGAAATACTTTTTTCAACTTGCACTGCCAATTCCCTGGTGGGCACAAGGATAAGGGCACGTACACGTTTACCTCGCAGCTTATGGTCCGTATTAAGTCGTTGCAAAATAGGCAACACAAAACTGGCTGTTTTACCTGTGCCAGTTTGGGCAGCCGCTATCAGGTTTTTACCCGATAAAATAACTGGGATAGCTTTTTCTTGAATGGGCGTCGGTTGGGCATACCCTAAATCAGTGATAGCTTTGAGAATGGGGGGGGATAACTGCAAAGATGAAAATGACATGGGTTGCCTTGTAGATTTGGAGCTAAAGTTTCTTGGCTAGGAAAATGGTATGTTGACTGCCTTTCCTCGGACGAGCTTGTACATTACGTGTATCTACTCTAAAGCCTATCTTTTTTAAGCGAACGGTAAATAGATAATCAGGGCCTGCAGACCATATGGCCAACATGCCATTGGGTTGCAGTGTGTCATATATGTCTTTTAGTCCGTCTTCAGAATAAATCCAATTATTATCTGAGTGTGTCAACCCCTTGGGGCCGTTATCAACATCCAGTAAAATTGCATCGAATGATGGTTGTCTTGTGATCAACAATTGTTTGACATCGCCAATGTGTACTTTAGTGCGCGAGTCTTGCAAAGGGTTCCCAGCACAGTTGCCTAGTGGTCCTTCGTTCCATTTTACTACTTCAGGTATTAATTCGGCAACCGTGACCTGAGAGTCAGCATTCACTGCTTTTAGTGCTGCTGCTAAAGTATACCCCATGCCTAAACCGCCTACTAAAATGTGCGCATCTAAGTGTGGCTTAATATGAGCACACCCTAATTGGGATAGCGCTTTTTCTGAATTATAGACACGGCTATTCATTAATTCGCCGCGTTTACCTGACAATTTTATAGAGAATTCATCACCACGCTGGGACAGTTTTAATTCACCGCCATCGTTGGGGATTTTTGCAGTGTCGAGGTGGGTCCATGGGATCATAAGGTGAGCTTAATTAATCTGAGTGTTGGGGAATTGAATGGGTATCTACTTTACCACATTACTTGTCTCAAACAGTACGTGATGCGCTATTTATTATGGCCAAACAACGTTAAAGGGTAACATTATTTTATTTTTGAAATTCTAATACAATTTCCTGTGTATATTTATATTCATCTCTTTTAAACCAAATATATATAAAGGCTAGACGCATCCGTTTGTCTTAGTCCCATGTTCAATTTCGAAGGTGATTAATTTTAGGATGAGGAGCTGCTGATAGATAGTATGATAGCAGCTAGATAGCCTGAAATAGTCTTTGGTAATAGCCGAGAAACTTGTGTGGTTGCAGGGTAGGCTATATATTTCAACACTCAACGAACATTTTCTCTACAAAGCCAGCCTCAAGCAAAGGTTAACATCCTGAGTGAGTCAGCCATCAAGAACTCATTTTCCTAATGAGATAAATATTACTGTTAAATATCTATTATTGGCTACTCATTAGAAGTGACATTTGAAGAAATTAATGACTCAGTGGTACTCAAGGTGAGCCTGTTTAAACGACAAAATGATGTCGCATATGCGCTGGATTAAAATCAAAGCTATCAGAGCAGTTACAAGTACTGTGTTCTGTCCCATATATGATTTAATCAAAGAGCAACCTTCGCAACCAGCAGGAACATATATGGACAGTTATTATGGTCTGTGCGAGTTGACTGCTATGCTAAATTCATGAAAGATCCAACAATCTAGTTTTCATAAGGATACACATGGAATTTTCAGCAGTACTGCGTTCGCGCAGAAGTATTCGAGCATTTTCCGATCGACCGGTTCAAAAGGACACGATTAACGATATTTTATTGGATGCCATTGAATCACCCTCAAGCTCTAATACTCAACCCTACAAAGTGGCTGTTGCTGATGGCGACACATGCAAACAACTTGGACAGGAATTGCTGTCTAGATATTATAAAATAAACAAAATACAACGTCTGCCATTGCCACTTAAGTTGTTTAGTGCAGCCACAAGTCAGGCCATGCCTGATGGAGATTACAAACCTATTTTGGGTAAATATCCTGGTATATTTCAAAACCGTAGAATGGCAACGGGCAAAGGTTTATACGACACTCTTGGTATCGCTCGTGGTGACAAACAGGCTAGGGATGAGGCTATGGCCCGAAATTTTACGTTTTTTGATGCACCCGTTGCTATTTTTGTCTTTATTCATCCAAGTATGAAATTTACCGCATTGGTTGATTCAGGGATCATGATGCAATCACTTATGTTATCAGCTACAGACAGAGGTTTAGGGACATGCCCACAGGGCGCTCTTGGTATGTGGCGTTCACCTTTAGAAAAATATTTTGATATTCCAAAAGGGTACAAATTAGTCTGTGGTTTGGCTCTTGGTTACCCAAAAGAAGATGATAAAGTCAATCTATACCGGCCTGAGAAGCTAAGTCTTGATGAATTGATTATTGTTAAAAAGTAGTGCCCAGCTAGGTGACCAATACCCTCTAGCTGATATATTTATTGTTACATTTTTCGGAAGTGCACAATTATTGTGTTCATTATATCAAGCTGACTTTGGGCCTATTCATTTCAAGCAAAATATAAAGTTAAGGCGTCATGTGACCTGCTAATGCTTGCAATGAGCCCAAACGATACCAGAGGATTTATGATGCATACGTAGCTAAGAGGATATCGTTGTTTTTAGTAGACTATTTTTGCAAATAAATTAAAAAGAAGCACTATAGATTTTTTATTAATAAAGACTCAAAAAAGTGATTGAATCATCACTTTTCCTGTATCACTTTAGGCTTTTGGGTAACGTTTCTGGATACGTTTTTCCCATGCTTTAGTAACTGATAACCTCCACAGATAATTTAAACTAAAGAACCCCACGGCACTAAAAAATATTGAACATATCAGGCAACCTACCAAAAACGCTGGGCCAATGGTTTCAATGCTTTGTAGTACCCAGTCCCAGCTCAATTCAAAATTAAAATCTTTTTGTGGGGAGCCCATTACTGAAGTACCTACAATATAAGCACTGTAAAAAATGGGCGTCATAGTGAAAGGATTAGTTATCCAGACTGTAGCCACAGACAACGGTAAGTTAACCCGCAAGGGGATGGCCAATGCTGCTGCCAACCACATTTGAAAAGGCACAGGCCAAAATGCGAAGAATAATCCCACAGCAAAGGCCCCTGACGCTGAGCGTCTATTTAAATGCCAAAGATTAGGATCGTGAAGCAAAGTACCAAAAATTGACAATATTTTATGTTCTTTGACTTTCTTTGGACTGGGTAGAAAGCGCTTAATAAACTTTTTCAGAATAGTTCTCTATACTTTAATTTCATGCAGCTACGGAAAGCATTTACCACTTAATATGGACAGTAAACTTTGCAGTTTCATTGCCGCCTCGTTTTCCAGTTTATTCTGGATAAGCTTGCCTAGCATGCTGATTACTCTTTTATTATTAATTTGTGCTGGCCTAGCAATTAGAAAACATCAACACCTTGGTTTTTTTTTGCTAGGCATAGTATGGATGGCGAGTGTAGGGCATTGGCAATACTATTTGCAACTATCTTCAGAACAAATTAGTCAACCAATACAAATAATAGGCAAGGTCAGCAGTGTGGTCATTGCAGAGCAAAATATACGTTTTAATATTAAGGTTACACAGATCGAAGACCAAGATTTGTTTTTTGCTAGACGTTTCCGCCTTAATTGGCGTGAGCCTGTTTGGCAGGTGCAGCAGGGTCAAAAAGTGACACTTTTGGTTAAGATTAAACCCCCTCATGGATTGGCCAATGAAGCTGGCTTTAATTATCAACAGTGGCTGTTTAGTGAGGGTATAAATGCAACTGGTTATGTTAAATCACATTTAGACAATACGTTGCTTGACGATGTTAAAACCATTAGGCAAACATTACTGAATCGAATGTTAGACTTTTTTTTACCCCATCAGTCTTGGCTAGCTGCACTGACGTTTGGTTATCGAGGATTGTTGCAACCGCAAGACTGGCATTTAGTTCAAAAAACTGGGGTGGCACATCTTATTGCCATTTCAGGTCTACATTTGGCCTTGGTTGCAAGTCTCAGTTATGTGTTGATAGCTTGGGTCGGTGGTGTGTTGATCAGCAGATTTTATTCTTTACATCATATTAACTTGCATAACATGGCCATGTTTTTGACACTTTTTCCCACCTTGGCTTATTCAGCTTTAGCTGGTTTTGGTTTGCCTACACTGAGAGCATGGCTGATGTTGCTTCTGTTTAGTGTGTTTTTTCTATGCAATAAACATCTTGGAGCAAAAAAATTAATTTTGTTGTCGCTTACCTGCTTTATATTATTATTCCCTCTAAGCATATTTGGTTTGAGTTTTTGGTTAAGCTTTTGTGCAGTGAGCATTATTTGTTTTGTGTTTTGGCGATGGCCGGTTAAAAAAAGTGATTTTTCTTTGTTAGCGGTACTGTCCGCCATGGTCAAAGTGCAATTATGTTTGACTGTATTGATGTTGCCATTAGTGGCTTGGCAATTTTCTTATATCTCAACCGTTTCCCCCTTCGTTAATTTAATCGCCGTACCTGCAGTGACGATGATCTTGGTACCTCTTTGCTTGCTAGCAGTAATCTGTTTAGCATTCAATTCTGATTGGGCTTTTGCGTTATTTTCTTTAGCAGACCATATGCTGAGTTATAGCCTGACTTTTCTTGATTTTACGTTACAGCTCAATGCTTCATTTTTTACTATTCAGTCGTTCCCAGGTGCAGTGTGGTTTTTTGTATTCCTGTTTGTGTTGGGTTGTTGCTTACCTTCTTTTGGGATAAATAAAAAGTATCTTTGTGTGTTGCTGCTGCCGCTGATCAGCCATTTATTACCTCAAACAACCCATACTTGGCAGGTTGACGTTTTAGATGTGGGGCAGGGGTTGGCTGTGATGATTAGTAAAAACCAGCATGCCATCGTTTATGATGTAGGGGCAAGTTACCCTTCTGGCTTTAATATGGCCGACAGTGTGTTGTTACCTATATTGCAGGCTAGAGGACTATCAAAAGTAGACTTAGTGTTTATCAGTCACCAAGATAATGATCATGCTGGAAGTTTGCCGCAATTACTCAAAGGTATTCAGGTATCACAGGTTTTAACTAATCAAGATAGGTGTCAGCAACAGTTTGCTATCAATTGGCAAGGTTTGAAGATTGAAGCCCTATGGCCAGACAATGCATTTAATTACAGCAACAACAATGGTTCATGTGTCATCAAAGTATCTGATAAATTTCACAGTATTTTGTTACCCGGTGATATTGATAAAAGCATCGAACAGCAGCTGGTGGAATTATATCCAAAACAATTAAAAGCTGATATTTTGATGGCGGCTCATCATGGCAGTAATACGTCTTCTTCAAGTGAATTTATTGAAAGAGTAGGGGCTGAATACGTCATTTTTAGTCAAGGGTTTTTAAATCGTTGGCGTTTCCCTAGGCGAGAAGTGTTAGACAGATTCGAGCAGGTAAACGATAACAAGGGCACACAAAGCAAATACTTCGCAACGTCTGACTCAGGCCAAGTGTCTTTTATTATTGAGTATGATTCACCTAAAGCCATTCTAGTCAAAACCTTTAGACAGGATATGTATCCTTATTGGTATGCAAATTCACCACACCTATAATAAATATCCTCTTGATAGTTGGGGAATTTCGTCCTAACGGTTACAATAAAGACGTTCTTGCCTTACACCAGAAAAAAGTTATTTAATGAGCACACACACAAATTTGGATCCTCAAGAACCATCTTCAATATTTAGACGATTTAGCGTCTACCTTAAAGATTACAAACTGGCGTTTGCTTTAGCTGTTATTGGTATGGTTGGCTATTCAGTGATTGATGTATTGGTTCTAGCCCAGCTTGAAACGCTAGTTGACGATAGCCTAGGTCAAGGCGATTATGAATATTTGCGTTTGGCAGCTTATTTTATTGTGCCTATATTTATTTTCAGAGGTATTTTGAATTTTCTTGGAACCTATTCGGTTTCGTGGATAGGTAACCATGTGGTGATGCGTATGCGTCAACAATTGTTTAGCCGTTACATCCACTTTCCTGTGGAGTTTCATGACAACAACAGTACAGGCCAACTAATTTCTAAAGTTATTTATGACACAGAGCAGGTTGCTAATGCGTCAAGTAGGGCACTGATCATTCTTGTTCGTGAAGGTGCGTTAGTTATAGGCTTACTAATTGCGATGTTTTATAAATCGTGGCAATTGTCACTTATTTTTATCCTAATTGGCCCTTTAGTTGCTGTTATTGTTTCAGTGGTTAGCAAGCGTTTTAGATTAGTCAGTCGACGTATTCAAGATGCTATGGGTGGGTTAACTTCTTCAGTTGAACAAGTATTAAAAGGCCATAAAGTGGTGTTAATGTTTGGCGGTCAAGATATAGAGAATGACTCTTTCGCTGACAAAAATAACCACAACCGTCAACAAAACATGAAATTAGTTGTGGCTAGAATTCTGAGTGTTTCCTCGATTCAGGTGATTGCTTCTATCGCACTGGCTGTGGTGCTTTACGTAGCCAGTACCCCTGGGTTAGTAGCAACGTTAACCCCAGGCGTATTTGTTAGCATAGTGGTATTTATGACCATGCTGTTAAAACCTCTTAAACAACTGACTACCGTCAACAGCGAATTCCAAAAAGGTATGGCGGCCTGCGTGAGTATTTTCAATGTGTTAGATCAACAAATCGAAGAAGACAAAGGTACTCAACGTATTACTAAGGCTCAGGGGAAAATAGACTTCAACGATGTGACTTTTAGTTACCCGAGTAAAGAACATGCCGCGATAAAACATCTGTCTTTTTCAGTCAAACCCGGGCAGACCTTTGCTTTGGTGGGCCGATCTGGTAGTGGTAAATCCACTATTTCAAGTTTGCTGACACGTTTCTACGATAATCAAACAGGTGAAATATTATTAGACGATGTGTTACTAAGAAATATTCCACTGAAAGACCTACGACGACAATTTGCATTGGTATCACAGCATGTGGTGTTATTTAATGACACCATTGCCAACAATATCGCTTATGGTTCAGAAGGTAAAGTGAGTCGCGAGCAGATACTCGCAGCGGCTGAAACAGCGCATGTGATGGAGTTTTTAGAACAATTACCAGAAGGCTTGGATACCATAGTAGGTGAAAATGGTTTCATGTTGTCTGGTGGTCAACGTCAACGATTAGCTATTGCCCGTGCATTGTTATTAGACGCGCCTATCTTGATTTTAGATGAAGCCACATCAGCATTAGACACAGAATCTGAGAGATTGATCCAAGATGCACTAGAAAAACTGCAACAAAATCGCACTAGCATAGTGGTAGCACACAGGTTGTCGACTATCGAAAATGCCGATACGATCTTAGTGGTCGAAGCAGGTGAAATTATAGAGCAAGGTAATCACCAAAGTTTGCTGGCGCAAAATGGTGCATATTCACAATTATATCATATGCAATTTGGTGAGGAGCTAGTCGTCAAGTGAATTGGATTGACAACATGTGGTATTCACCGAGTTGGTTCCATTGGCCAGTCATTATTGTGTTATTACCTTTAACCGCACTGTTTTGGATATTGTCTGGAGTTCGTAGGTCATTATTTCGATTGCAGATTAAGCCTTCGCAGACTATTCCCGCTCTAGTCATTGTGGTGGGTAATATCAGTGTAGGTGGCAATGGGAAAACGCCACTAGTGGTGTATTTGGCAAAGCGCTTAAAACAAGAAGGTTATCATCCTGGCGTATTAAGTCGAGGTTATGGCGGGAAAAATGCTAGTTATCCCTTGTCGGTAGATGCTGTCAGTAAAGTTGATTGGGTAGGTGATGAAGCCATATTGATGCGCCAGCACATTAACTGCCCTTTGGTCGTTGATCCTAATCGAGCAAGAGGAGCGATGGAACTAGTCGAGAAACATAAATGTAATGTGATTATTTGTGATGATGGCTTGCAGCATTATGCTTTAAATAGAGATATTGAGATTGTGGTAATGGACGGAAAAAGGCGCTGTGGTAATCATCTGTTATTACCCGCAGGCCCGTTGCGTGAAGCTTCGTGGCGTTTAGATACGGCTGATTTTTTAGTGTTAAATGGCGGCTTAGTTACAAATGGTGAGTATTTAATGTCGCTGGAAGCAGGGAAATTGATAAACGTCAAATACCCAAATAAAAGCTTATCCATAAATGATTTGCGTTCTCCAGTCATCGCTCTAGCTGGAATAGGCAACCCCCAACGTTTCTTTGCTTTGTTACAAAAAAAGCACGTTAAGCTAAAGAACCAAATAAGTTTTGTCGATCACCATGCTTTTATTAAAGAAGATATCCCTAGCGGTACGGTGATCATGACAGAAAAAGATGCAGTAAAATGTACCCAGATAGCACATGATGATTGCTGGTATTTACCTGTCAGTGCTCAATTAACCACTCAATTTGAATCGCAGCTCTTACAAAAACTCAAACAAGTGACTGCAAATAAAAACAAACTAAGAGAATATAATGGCCTTTGATAAAAAATTGTTAGATATTTTAGCTTGCCCAGTTTGTAAGGGAAAATTATTATATCAAGATAAACAGGCACAACTTATCTGTAAATTCGATCGTATGGTTTATCCTATTCGGGAAAATATACCGGTGTTGTTGGAGTCAGAAGCCAAACATGCGTCTAGTGAAGAAATAGAACAACTGTTAAAAAGCCGTTAGTGTTATATATTGGCCACGTTTATTAAAAAGATTGAAGAGATCTAAGAATGCAATTTAGTGTCATTATTCCTGCACGATACGCGTCCAGCCGTTTCCCTGGTAAACCCTTAGTAGAAATACAAGGTAAACCAATGGTGCAACATGTATACGAACGAGCTCAAGAGTCAGGGGCGAGCAATATTCTAGTGGCTACTGATGATGTTAGGATCGCCAAAGCCGTAGATGATTTTGGTGGCAGATATTGTATGACAGGTACACATCACGAATCTGGGACAGAACGTTTAGCTGAAGTTGTCGATTTACAAAACATGCTATCCCATGAATTAGTGGTGAACGTGCAGGGTGATGAACCTTTTATCCCTGCTGAAAATATTTTACAAGTAGCAGAAAATCTTCATAACCACCAGCAAGCTGAAATGGCGACATTGGCGGTTAAGATTACCGATGTAGAAGAAGCGTTTAATCCCAATACCGTAAAGGTTGTGATGGATAAACAAGGTTATGCTATGTATTTCTCACGTTCGACTATCCCTTATGACAGAGCCCGTTTTCTAGATTCAGACAGTATTGATGAGATAGGTGATTTTTATTTTCGGCATATTGGTATTTATGCGTATCGAGCAGGTTTTATTAAACAATATGTGAATATGTCGCCTTCAGGCTTAGAGCAAATTGAATCATTAGAGCAACTTCGGGTGTTGTGGCATGGTGAAAAAATCCATGTGCAGGAAGCCAGAATCACGCCACCTGTTGGCATCGATACCCCAGAAGATTTAGCTAGATTATTAGCTAGTCAATCCTTTTAATATAAGTAATTAAGGCGTTTTTATGGCAACTGTTGTTATTACCGGAGCCAATCGTGGCATGGGTTTAGAGTTTGTAAAACAATACTTAGCTAAGGGTGAAAAAGTGATCGCACTTTGCCGAAACACTAGCGACGAACTGAGTCAAACAAGCGCCAAAGTGATCGATAAAGTTGATGTGGGAAGTCCTGAATGTTTAGAAAAAATTCTGCCAGTGTTGAGCGATTTGAAAATTGATTTACTGATCAATAACGCTGGTGTGTTAGCTAATGAAACCTTAGAACATATGTCAGTTACGACACTCGAATACCAATTTAGAGTCAATGCAATAGGGCCTTTAATGGTCACTCAAATGCTGAGAAAGCAACTGGTTAAAGGTGCAAAAGTAGCCTTAATAACCAGTCGCATGGGCTCAGTAACAGACAACACTTCTGGTGGTCGTTATGGTTATCGTATGTCCAAAGCCGCTTTAAATATTGCTGGTGTGTCGTTGGCTCATGATCTAAAAGAGCAAGAAGTGGCTGTCGCCTTATTACATCCGGGATATGTGCAAACTGAGATGGTCAATAATAGTGGCGATATTTCTGCTGCTGTTGCAGTTGAACGTTTAATAAGGCGTATTGAAGAATTGAATTTAGAAAATACTGGCACCTTCTGGCATTCAAATGGTGAAGTCTTGCCTTGGTAATACACAGGTGAAAAAGTGTCCGGTCTAAATTTTAAGAGTAAAAACATTTCTTACCTGTCTCAATATGATTTATACACACAAACTATTATTGATTTGACTGCGTCAGGCGTTAAATATTAAGCAAGTCTGGGTAATTACCGATGAGTTTGTGTTTCATAAATATCGGGACTTGCGAGGGGAGGCACATTTCTTTATTAGATGAATTTCCAGAAATATCTGGAAATAATTATCCAACGAAGACGAACTAATATTCTTGTCTGGCCAACAAATAATTAGATATGACGGCAAAAATATGGCATGTTTTTTAATAAAACTGCAGCATGATGATTAACTGTTGATGGTGAACAGTTAGCGAGGGGGCATTATTAAATTTAAGTGTTAAAAGAGTGCAAAGTTACTGGCACTCTGATGCTTTAAAGTAAAATTGTATAGGCGTTTTTAAACAAAACGCTTTTCGAGGTAACGAATGATCTCTGAAGATTCATACAGCCACTCAACAGCATCATCTTTTTCAATACGTAAACAAGGAGTTTGAACCCTCCCGCCACCTTGTAATAACTCATCACGATAAGGCGAACCTTGCGAGGCATTACGTTTGACGATAGGCAGATTGAGTTTGTACATAGCTCTGCGTGTTTTGATGCAAAATGGGCATGCAAAAAATTGATACAAAGAAATCTTTTCTAGTTCTGTTTCTACCTGTTGTTGGGCTTGTGATGTGCGTTTTAATTTTGTACCACGGGTGATAAAATCAATGGCAGCAATAATGCCACCTAACAGGTTACGGATAAGGTTAATCAATAGTTTCATCAATACAGCTCGTTTAGTCAATTTGGGAAGTAAAAGTCGACGCTATTATAACCATAATGCGTATGTTTACTAAACTTTACTTGTTGTATTGTTATACGGATCAGTGTTTTTGGTGCATATTGATATTAATTATTTAGAATAAAATGGCTTTGATTAAACAATCACTTGGTGTTTAGATGTTTTGCATTTGCATTAGCGTTGTGTTTGTTATCGTCTGCATGTCTTTTGAGTTTATACAGATGGAGTATGTGAATTAAATGAAAATAAGGTTAAATAAATAAGTGGAAACGTTACCGATGAAAGATATTGAAATTTATGCCGAGCCAATCGCTCTTTATCAGATATTAAAATTAGAAGCCATGGTCTCCAGCGGGGGGGAGGCTAAAGTGGCTATTGATGAGGGGCGGGTGTTAGTCAATGGTGAGGTTGAAACCAGACGACGTAAAAAGATTATGGCCGGTGATATTATTGAATTTGAAAAACAGCCATTTAAAATAGTATTGAAGCAAGAACTGAAACCCTTTATTAGTTAAGTTAAGTTAAGTCAGTCTTTAAATATAGATATATAGCGATGATAATCTGCTTCCTTACATTAGCATGTGGTGCCTACACGCCATTAAAACGCAGTAAAATATAGCTAAACATAGGAGCTAAATTTTGACGGTGTAGAAATAACAAATAAAACTTATAGATTTCATTGTATAGTCTGACCACATGGATTTTTTAGGTTATCTCAGTGTCAAATCAATTAACTGCTCTGGACCTCGCTTTTTTGTCTTTAGAAAAGCAGACTACACCCGTCAACGTTGCTAGCTTGGCGATTTTTGAGATACCTAAAGGGTACAAGGGTAATTTCCCTCGAGATTTGATGGACAAATTAGAAGTCCAACCTGCAGGCCCTCCTTTCAATCAAAAGTTAAGCCATGTTAGCAGCGCCAAGCTGCCAAGTTGGGTAACCGATGAACATTTTGATATTCATTACCATGTTCGTCATTCAGCCTTGCCTAAACCTGGCAAAATGGCTGACTTGTTAGAATTAGCCTCACGTCTGCATAGCCGTCTATTGGATAGGGAACGCCCTTTGTGGGAGTTTCATTTGATTGAAGGGTTGGAAGGTAACAAGTTTGCTCTGTACATGAAGATGCATCATGCAGCTATTGACGGTATGGGTGGCATCGAGTTGATGGAAGATTGTTTTAGTTTATCTGGCCAAGACGAGGTCCGTGCTCCTTGGGCGGGCCTGAAAAAACACCTTCATCCTCGTCCTCAAAGTTCAATAAGTTTGGGTGAAAAAACAGCTAATTTAGCTTCACAAGTTAAAGACAGTGCAAGTATGGTTCAGGACCTGTCAAAAATGTTTTGGGGACAAGGCCTTAAAGCCACCGGGATCAGTAAAAACACCTCTCCTGTGCCTTTTACAGCGCCAAAATCTATTTTTAATGTGCCTATTACAGGGGCTCGCCGTTTTGCGGTCAAATCACTTTCGCTTACAGAGCTCAAGAGCATCGGTAAACAAGCCAATGCTACAGTGAATGATATGGTACTTGCACTATGCTCTGGTGCATTGCGAAAATACATGCAAGAAAGAGGTGCGTTACCTACAAAGTCTTTAATTGCCTCGGTTCCTGTTTCTGTGAGACAGATGAATCGCACAGGTAACCAAATTACTTATGTCACTGCTAATTTGGCCACTGACGAACCTGATACTATGACGCGATTAGCCAAAATTGGCGCATCAACCAAGGATGCGAAAGAAGAACTGGGCGCAGTTTCTGCGGATGCTGCTACTAGTTTTGCTGTGATTGCTCAGGGGTTGGTTGCAGTGATGAATCAACTCAATATGACCAACTTATTACCACCTGTTGCAAACGTGACCATATCCAACGTCCCAGGTCCTAGGCAACCTTTGTATTTTGGTCAGGCAAAGCTACAAGCCACTTATCCTTTATCTGTGTTAATTGACGGCCAGTCATTAAATATTACTGTGGTCAGTTATTGTGATGATATTGATTTTGGCTTAATGGCCTGTCGAGATACTATCCCTGATATTGACAAGATTGCTGAATATATTGATGCGGCAATGGATGGTATCAAGGGAGGGATTTATCTTCAGGATTTAATGCAAAGTAAAGATAAAGCCTCATTATAAATTTCTGAACCCTTAAGGATCAATTGGGTTGATTTGTGGCTTTTGTGTTCAGCTTAATTTTGCCACTTTTACATGTTGTTTCTAATGACTGAACTATTTGGGATATATTTAAGTTTTCATGGGTTTATTTAGGTGTAAGCGATGAGAAAACAATACTGTCATTAACCACAGATTCATAGCTCAAGCTCATCCGATCAAGTATATAATTTTGGTTAAGTTTCCAGGGCTTATCCCGGCCCTGTTTGGGGATCTTATCTAATGCCCGAGTAATATAGCCAGAGGTAAAATTCATGAAAGCTTCGGTTTCAATACCATTAACGGGTAAGACAGGCTGACAGAAATGATGTTGATGCTTATCCATATGGTTAATCAAACGGCACACATACTGCCCGACCAAATCTGACTTTAGGGTCCAGGACGCATTGGTATAACCCATTGAAAACGCGAAGTTAGGTAAACCACTCAACATCATGCCTTTGTAACAATAACTGTCTGCGGCATTAAATAGTTTATTATCAACGCTTAGCTCAAAAGAGCCGAGTATATCTAAGTTAAGCCCGGTCGCCGTGATAATAATATCGGCAGTCAGCTCTTCACCAGACTGCAACTTAATGCCTGTGGCTGTGAATGTGTCTATATGTGCGGTGACAACACTGGCAGAGCCATTTTTTATGGCATTAAATAAATCACCGTCAGGCACTAAGCAAGCTCGTTGGTCCCAAGGCTGGTAGCTAGGTTTAAAGTGTTTATCAACCGGGTAGTCTTCTCCCAGTGCGTCAATTACGCCGTCTCGGATGACTTTTTTTACAGACTCGGGGCGTCGCCTCGCCATGCTAAACATAAACATGCCTTGCAGTATTTTGTTCCAGCGACTGAGACTGTAAGCCAGTTTTGCTGGAAGATAGCGGCGCATCACATTAGCAAATGCATCCTGCTGAGGTCTTGAGGCAATGTAGGTAGGTGAGCGTTGCAGCATAGTCACATGCCCAGCCGTGGTTGCCATGGCTGGCACAATGGTAACAGCAGTCGCTCCACTGCCAATCACAATCACGTTTTTACCTGCGTAATCGAGGGTTTTTGGCCAATGTTGCGGGTGAATGACTTCACCTGAAAAATTATTAACCCCTTTAAAATCTGGGGTGTAACCATTCTCATAATTGTAATAACCGGCACCAGAAAAAAAGAAACGGCTGATATATTGGCAACTCTCACCCGTTTTTAGGTTGCGGATCTCAGTATGCCATTTGGCACTTGGGCTATCCCAGTTGGCTGCGACCACTTTGTGCTCGAATAATATGTGTTTATTGATGCCATTTTCAGATGCCGCTTCAGAGATATAATGTTTGATATCCTGCCCAGGGGAAATGGCTTTGGGTGAGCGCCAAGGTTTAAAGTTAAAGCCAAAAGTAAACATGTCTGAATCAGAACGAATACCTGGATAGCGAAATAGATCCCAAGTACCGCCAACGTCGCTTCGAGCTTCAATAATAGCGTATGATTTGCTTGGGCAATGCTTCTGAAGATGATAGGCCGTCCCGATACCAGAAATGCCAGCGCCAATAATTAATACGTCTACTTCGCTTGTTTTTATACTCACGCCATTCAATCTCTTTTATGTCTATCGGTCACAGTTCGCGAGCGAAAGTAAAAACGACATTATTACTATTAGAATCAATAGTCAATTCGCTGCTGAATGTGTTTTATTTCTCAAGCCTAAGGGTGTGTTCTGGTCAAGTCCAACCGGACACTTTTCTAAAGGAGTTTTCAAATTCAATTGGCGATTGATCCAAATTAGCTGAATGTAGTCGCTCAACATTATAATATTTCATGTACCTAGCAACATCTTCTCGCATATGTGTTCGAGTGGGCTGCGGTACTTTAAACAACCAATCATGCTTTAAACTTCCAAAGAAGCGCTCCACAACAGCATTATCCCAGCAAGCTCCAACATCTCCCATACTAGCTCGACACTCTAATCGCGACAGTAGATTTCTAAAGCCTTTACTCGTGTACTGAGAGCCTCTGTCACTGTGAAACACCAAACCTTTTGGTGGTTTGCGTAAATTATGAGCCTTTGTCAGTGCTTGCTCGACCAAATCACGCGTCATGCGTTTTGATATATGCCAACCTACAATCCGGCGTGAATACAAATCCATGACAATGGCTAAGTACAACCAGCCCTCACCAGTCTTTAAATAGGACACATCACCCGCCCAAATTTGATTGGGTCCAACAGGATTGAAATTCATATTTAGCAAGTTGTCAGCCACAGCATCACTGTGTTTGCGCTTGGTTGTCACTTTATAAGCTATTCGCTGAGTCACAACTAATTTAAGCCGTTCCATTAACTTAATGGCGCGATACCGCGTTATTTCAAAGCCTTCTTTGCGTAGTGCTTTAGCAAGCTCTCTGCTGCCTAAACTGTTTCGACTTGCCTTGAATAATGCTTTGGCTCGTCGATACAGTCTCAGCGTTTGAGCGCTAATGAGTTCACCAGGTTTTTTTAGCCATGCGTAGTATGCTGACGAACTCACTTCCATCACTTTACAAGCAACTGACACCGGATACTTCGCATCAAGCTCACTTATAAAAGAATATCTTACTTCATTTCTTTCGCGAAGAAGGCACTTGCCTTTTTTAGGATTTCACGCTCCATTTGTAGACGTTTATTATCCTTCCTGAGTTGAATTAACTCTGCTCGTTCATCGCCAGACAACACGTCACCTAGTGCCTGTTTCTTATGCTTAGCTACCCAGTTGTAAAGTAGTTTGTCTGTCACACCCAAAGATGCAGCAGCTTGTACGATTGGATAGTCTTGCTCTATTACCAGAGCGACCGCTTCTTGTTTAAATTCTGCGGGATAATGTTTATTTGTTCGTTTAGTCATATTCACCTCAATTAACAGGATTATAATCCTTTATTGAAGTGTCCGGTTAATTCAACCACAACACAATGGTTATGTTAATGGTGGTTGGGGCTTTTTCGGTGGCGCTACTTGTTTGGGGGATAGCATATATTCATGCACCCATGAGCGCGTGGTTAGACAGAAAATTTGATAAAGGGATCCTTAGATTCATTCCCTATATTGCTGGGGTGCAAAGTGTTCAGTCATTTTAGTGGACTACTTTCTTTATCCTTGTAGTTTATTTTTTCATGTTTATCGGTGTTCATGCGAAAAATAAGGCGCAATCGATTATTGAACAAAAACAAGATCTTATTCTGGTCGATTCTAAAGCAACGTCTGGAACTGATGCTGACTACTCGTTATTAGGGACATCTATTAATTATGTGTTTTTGTATAATCATCAGACTAAAAACACCCTAATCTTGCCCCTTGATAGTATCAACTCCCTTACACCAAAGAGAACATTGAGATTGACTACATTGCCTGTTTTAACTAAGGCTGAATAATCCCTTGTTTAGACTAAATGCCATTTCAAGGAGCTGTCGAATACGAGTCATTAGTATGCTAAATATTAAAAAAAACCCAGCTAGCTAGCTGGGTTTTTCTGACGTTTAGTAAAACCTGCCTTGTGGCACGTTTTAAATTGGTGTGATTTTATTCTTCATCTTCTACCAGTGTCATGAGAGAAGTATTACCGCCGGATGCAGTGGTGTCTATGCTCACCGTTTTCTCTGTTAATAAACGCTGTATCAAGTTGTCATAATACTCAGCGGTAATAACAGGTAGTATTGCACCAGTCCGTTTAGCTAACATTTGTACCATGTAGCTGGAACGTTCACATTCACTGTCTATGACTACACCGGCTAGCGCTTCCTCAGCCAACAACGCTTCTAAGTGATGAAGCTTAGCCACTTGAAATACGCCTTCAGGTGCGCCAGTTGCAATAAACTGTTCACGAAACTCTATCGCTTCAGCGTAAAACAGCTCAGATACCACCGAAATGACCACATTCCCTGTTGCTAAGGCGGTCACGATGGATAATACCCAATATTCAAAGGTGACATCTTTATCTGCGAAACATACCAGGACGCCTCTGGGTTCCAAATACAACACATTGGATTCACCTGTTGGCCCAGGTAAAAACTTGGGTTTTTTAAGACGTTTTTCGATACTGATCAATTGCGAGCGTGCTGCCGCTAAAGTGGAATTTAAATCATCAGCCAGTTCTTCTACTATATCCACTTTGGCAATAGTGGCGAGTAATTGTCGTAATGATGATAGACGCGTATTTAAATCTGTAAAACGCCATTCATGCTCTGTCGCGTGAGCGTTTGTCATGAAGGTAGCTGCTTCTAGCTTGCCTTCTTCGTTACTTTGTAGCGCTTTATCGGTGTTAGGCAATAATTCAGTTATGGCTCGTGGCGTCGACTTTTCAAACATTAAGCGTGTTAAGTAATTGGGTCCACCTGCTTTAGGACCAGTTCCAGAGAGTCCACGGCCACCAAAGGGTTGAACACCCACTATGGCACCAATCATATTTCGGTTTACATAAACGTTTCCGGCGCGAGATAGTTTAACTAATTCCATGGCTCTGGCATCAATTCGAGTATGAATGCCCATAGTTAAACCAAAACCTGTGTCATTAATTTTTTCAACTGTTTTTTCAAGATCATCACCCTTGAATCGCACTATGTGCACACAAGGTCCAAATACTTCACGTTTGAGAACTGAGATATCTGCAATTTCATAAAGTTTAGGAGCGAAAAATGTACCCTTGTTAGCGGGTACTTTACACTCATATAACAAGGTTCCATTGTGTTGCATATCTTCAGCATGAGCTTGTAAATTAGCCAAGGCTTTTTTGTCAATTACCGGGCCAATATCGGTAGCTAGGAAAGCGGGATCACCTACACTTAATTCTTGCAATGCGCCTATTAACATTTCGGTTACTGAGTCAGCTATTTCTTCTTGCAAAAACAGGACTCTCAGTGCTGAACAACGTTGTCCTGCGCTTTGAAAACCAGAGGCGATGACGTCATCAACCACTTGTTCTGGCAAGGCTGTTGAGTCAACAATCATACAGTTTTGGCCACCTGTTTCAGCTATTAAGGGGACTTGCTCACCACCTCTTTGAGCCAAGGCGTTGGCAATGACATTACCAGTAACAGTGGAACCGGTAAACATGACCGCTTTGATCCGCTCATCTGGCAACAAGACTTTGCCTACATCTGGCCCTTCAGCAATAACAGATTGCACAACACCTGCGGGCAATCCAACATATTCCATTAACTGTAAAGCACGCAGGGCAATTAAACTGGTTTGCTCTGCGGGTTTGGCAATCACAGTATTACCGGTTACGAGAGCAGCAGCTACTTGTCCTAAAAATATGGCTAAAGGAAAGTTCCAAGGACTGATACATAACACCACGCCACGGGGAGCTAATCTGTTATCTTCTGAGAGTTCTTCTGCTCTAGCGGCATAATAGCGACAAAAGTCTACTGCTTCACGGACTTCATCCACCCCATCTGACGTGACTTTTCCTGCTTCTTTTATGCACAGTGCAATAAGTTCATCTATATGGCGTTCGAGAATATCAGCAGTTCTGCGCAACAAATTCGCTCGTTCAGTCATAGGTGTTTGTGACCAACTGCTAAAAGCGTTGTGCGCAACAGTCAATTTATCTGCCATCTGCTGTTGGGTATCGTAGTGATGAAAGCCGATAATCTCATCTAAATTAGCAGGATTGCGTACGGCATGACTGCCTAGTGGTACTTGCTCCTCACTCAATACGTTTTCTTCAAACCAGCCATCAATGGCCACTTTTAGTGGTGTAATATGATTAATGTCGGTGACATCAAGACCTTTAGAATTGTCTCTTTCTGCACCGTACAAGTTGATAGGTTTTTGGATCTGATCGTTATATTTATATTTTAGACGTTGGGTCTTCTCAACTGGATCTTCGAGTAAGGATTCAACGGGTCTTGATTCGTCAACAATGGCATTAACAAAAGAAGAGTTTGCACCGTTTTCAAGAAGACGACGCACCAAGTACGCTAATAAATCTTCATGCTCTCCCACAGGAGCATAAATACGGCATTGGATACTTTCTAAAGAAACTATTTGGTCATATAGGCTATCACCCATCCCATGCAGACATTGAAACTCAAAGCCTTCCTTGTCATCACCGGCCAACTCTACTATGACAGCGGCAGTGTAAGCATTATGGGTAGCAAATTGTGGGTATATAGTGTCACGATAATCCAATAAGCGGTTAGCGCAGGCATGGTAAGAGACGTCGGTAGAAGATTTACGGGTAAATACCGGAAAGTGTTCCAGACCATCTTTTTGGGCATTTTTTATTTCCGTATCCCAATAAGCCCCTTTTACTAATCGGACCATCAATTTACGACCGACTTTTTCGGTCAACTCCCGCAACCAGTCAATCACGTACAAGGCACGCTTTTGATAAGACTGCACGGCTAAACCAAAACCATCCCAGTCAGCTAATTCAGGATCACTGAATACCTTTTCAATTATATCTAGGGAGATGTCAAGACGCTCTGATTCTTCGGCATCGACTGTCAGTCCAATATCATATTCTTTGGCCAGCAGACATAATTGTTTTAGTTTGGTGGGGATCTCTTCCATTACCCTTTCTCTATGGGTAAATTCGTAACGTGGATGAATAGCCGATAATTTAACTGAAATTCCAGGGCTTTTTCTGGGCCCTTTGCCCTTTGCAGCTATGCCGATGATTTTTATAGCTTGTGCATAAGCATCAAAATAATCGTCTGCATCTTTTTGGGTTCTGGCTCCTTCACCTAGCATGTCATAAGAATAAACATACCCTTTACGTTCTTTTTCTTCAGCGCGCTTTACAGCGTCTTCGATGGTTTCACCCATCACAAACTGTTGTCCCATGACCTTCATGGCTATGTTCATAGCTTTACGAATAACAGGCTCGCCAACTTTACCCAAGGTTTGTTTCAGGAAGCCAAATTTATTTTTTTGATTGGCATAATTAACCAAACCACCTGTCAATAGTAAGCCCCAAGAAGATGCGTTGACGAATAAGGAGTCGCTGTTACCTAAATGTGAGCTCCATTGGCCTTTGGACAATTTGTCGCTGATTAATTTATCTTGAGTACGTTTGTCTGGAACCCGTAATAACGCTTCCGCTAGACACATCAACACTACGCCTTCGGCTGAAGATAAGGAGTATTCATTGAGCAGGGCCTCAACCACGCCGCTGCCATCCTGATCGTTACGAATTTGCAGCACCATCTTGCGTGCGCGATCCCAAGCTCGGCTGCGGGCACGCATATTAACTTCTGCATCTGGCAAAATGTGTTCAACGGCAAGGTTTTCATCTATTCGATAAAAATCGCGAATTTTTTGACGAGTGGCAGACTCAGTGACTAGGTTACCGTTAAACAACATTATACAACTCCAAATAGCTGGAAATTAAATCTCTAGATAAGGGCTTTTTAACCCTACCTAATATTTCGCGGAGTATATAGACACAGGTCAGTGGTAACAACGTTTGTGACGCGCAATTTTCAGAAAAAAAAGTGAGTGAAATTACGGTATCAAATCTATTAACAAAACACTGTTTGCAACTCTCTGAAAAATAAGATTTATCGTGCGGAAAAGGCACACATTTTTGCCAATTGTGAATAATCAATACGGTATCCGCAGAAGCAATTAAATGCGTAATTTATCTGTCGAACTGTTACATGTGGTCATTTGGCAAGTACGAGCTTAAGTACTTATTTAGACTTTTTTTAATACATATTTTATCAAATTTATTTATAAGCTATTTCACTGTATTTTCACTTGAGTTTTTAAAGAGGGCAGTTTCATTTTTTTATACTTGGCTAAGTGGGTGTTATGCGTGTTCAAAAAACCGAAATTACGGTTAAAATCGACAGTTCCGTATCAATTTATTTACACTTACTTCTTTTCAATAGGCATTATTGCGTTTTATAAAGTCTGCTTTTTAGCATTTTTTATTGAAATACCCTAAGCTGCTGGCGTCCAAATTTAGCGGTGTAACCGCATTATTAAGTTCAATTAGCTAAAACAGTTGGGTGACATAAATTAGATGTCCTTAAAGGCAAACACCTATTTTGGGTTTTAGACATGACTAAAGAGAGTGCATAATGGCTGACTTATTTGAAAATCCAGCGGGCTTAGACGGATTTGAATTCATTGAATTTTCTTCTCCTGAAAAAGGGCAATTAGAAAAAGTATTTACCGTAATGGGATTTACTCAAATTGCAAATCACCGTACCAAGGATGCCCAATTATGGCGTCAAGGTGGCATCAACTTAATTGCGAACTATGAGCCAAAATCTGCGGCTTGGTATTTTGCTCGTGAACATGGCCCATCTGCCTGTGGAATGGGTTTTAGAGTGAAAAATGCGGTTAAGTCTTATGAGTATTTATTAGCTCAGGGTGCTGAGCCAGTTGCTGTTGAAACGGGTCCTATGGAACTTCGTTTACCCGCTATTCGTGGTATCGGTAACGCTATTATCTATTTAATTGACCGTTATGGCGATGAGCTTTCTATTTATGACATCGACTTTGACTACATTGATGGTGTTGACCGCAACCCCGTTGGCGCCGGCTTTAATGTCATTGATCACCTAACGCATAACGTTTATGGCGGTCGCATGAAATATTGGGCTGACTTTTACCAAACATTGTTTAACTTTCAAGAAGTCCGTTTCTTCGACATTAAAGGTGAATACACCGGTTTAACATCCAAAGCACTTACCGCACCTGATGGTAAAATTCGTATTCCTTTGAATGAAGAAGGTGAGGGCGGTAAAGGTCAAATTGAAGAATTCTTGCGGGCATTTAATGGTGAAGGTATTCAACATATAGCCTTCAGTTGCGATGATTTAGTGGCTTGTTGGGATCGCTTGAAAAGCATGGGGATGCCATTTATGACAGCGCCACCAAAAACATATTATGAGTTGCTTGAAGGTCGTTTACCCAATCATGGCGAGTCTGTTGATGAACTGCAAACACGCGGGATTTTAATGGATGGCACCACAGAAGATGGTCCAAGACTGTTGCTGCAAATATTTTCTGAAACCCAATTGGGTCCGGTGTTTTTCGAGTTTATTCAACGCAAAGGTGATGATGGCTTTGGTGAAGGTAATTTTAAAGCATTGTTCGAATCGATTGAACGTGACCAAATTAACCGTGGCGTTTTGAATAAGGATAAAAATTAAGGAAAAGAAGGGCTCATGGGGCCCTCGTCAAAATTTTTGTAATATTTGTAATATATGTGCACATTATTTATGAAGGCTTTCCATGTGAGCTTTTTATCTAGATAAATTGAACCTCTGCCTAGATAAATCCTTCATCGAATAATTTACTGTGCAACGCTTTGATATGCCCCGGTCCAATTTCACAGCAGCCACCTATAATTGATGCACCATTTCTTACCCAACTCATTGCGTGTTCCGCATATTGTTGTGGGCTCATGTCTTGACGAATGCTCAGCTCCTCGACTGTGTCTCCAGGGTACAATGAGTCTACTGATATAAAACCATTGGCATAAGCACCAACCTTGCTTTGTGTCATTCTTAAAAGCTCCCAACACGCAGTAATTGCTTCAGGTTGACTGCAGTTTAATAATGTTGCCTGAGTATCAAAAGAAGCGAGTGCTTGCAAAGCCTCTTCTAGGGATTCACCACTTCGTAATTGTTGTGGATGTGCATCACTGACCGTTAATGCAACCCATACAGGTTTACCACTTTCGAGAGCAGCAGTGCAGGCTGCACGTGCTTCGGTAATTGAAGACATCGTTTCGCATATAAATAAATTGCTAGCGGGTGATTGAAGTTCGACAAGTCGACGGTAGGTGTCAAGTGAGTCTTTGAATGACAGGGATACATCTGGGCGATAACTAGCCACCAAGGGTGGAAGACAGCCTGCTATTGCAACATCGTTGCGCTGAGACAGTTCAACTGCCTTTTGCGCTGCATTCATGGCCAGCTGATGAAGGTTTTCTAATTGGTGAAGTTCATTTTCTCTTTTTAGGCGTTGTGGTGTCGCAGTATAACTATTGAGTGTGATGACGCGCGCACCGCTATCGATAAACTCACGGTGTAAATCTCTCACCAGTATCGGCTCATTCAACATGATATCAGCAGACCACATAGGTGTTATGACTCGTGAACTTCTGCGCAACAACTCTTGCCCCATGCCTCCATCAAGAAGTGTGACCGTACTCATTTTTTTCGTTCCTTTTTATGTGTAGATAATACCTAAAAAACTGATTGTTTGCTGGCGTGTAACGTCTTCAAATTGAGGCATGTTGTATGCACTGTTTTAACAATCGTGTTTATTTATTAGGCTTGATTGGTTGAGATTAATATTGCAAATGAGTATCTATTGTTCATTTATGTGTTTTTCAGTTTTATATTACTGCTTAATACTGCAGGTTTGTTCATTTGAGAACTTTGGCAGTGCTGCTGCCTAATAGGCGATTGGCGCATTTTAGGGAAATCAATATTATAAATCATATGGGTGAATTTCACGCTGTCATAATACATCGTCTATTTGTATAATACATCAACGGTTGCTACCCAACTGCTTAATATGTGAAGTACTGTTTATTAAAGCTTTGCCTTTTCAAAGATCACATCGCTTTATTACAATTAATACCCTACACAAAACATAAACATGCAAAAGTAATCAATCATTTATAAAACATAATCTTAGGCGAATTACCCTCGGTATTTGTAACCAACATCCGCCAAACCGCATAGCATACAAATCGAATATATCGCTGTGCAATATTACTTAAATTAAGCAAGCATCTATCATAAATTATTTAGAATAAATGAGACGTTTAGTACTTTTATTTGATGAGTCTATTATGAGGGATGGTTCATGGCTGCTTCATGATAATAAATAAATCAAAAAAACATCAATTATCAGCCCTTGAAGCTTATAAATATAGCCCCATTAATAGTGGCAGTTAAAAATTTGCTGAAAGAGTATACGGAGCTAAGCATGTCAAATGAACAAACACCTCAGCAAGGTGAAGAGTTAGAAACAGATATAGAAGTAGAAGTAGAAGTAGAACAACAAGACGCGGATCAAGAGTTTGTTGAGTTGACTGAAGATCAACAACGTATTGTTGAATTAGAAGCCGCTGTTATTGCAGCAGAATCTAAGGTGGTTGAGCAAAAAGACTCAGTGATGCGGGCTATTGCTGATGCAGATAATGCGCGCAAACGTGCTCAAGGGGAAATTGACAAGGCTCGCAAATTTGCTTTGGAAAAATTTGCCGGCGAATTGTTGCCTGTAGCCGATAATTTAGAACGTGCATTACAAGTGGCTAACCCAGAAGACGAAGCTATAAAACCTATTGTTGATGGTGTTGAACTGACGCTTAAGTCGTTTTTAAGCACGATTGAAAAATTTGGAATGTCAGTAATTGATCCACAAGGTCAACCTTTCAACCCAGAAAAGCATCAAGCTATGTCGATGCAAGAAAATGCAGAGCTGGCACCCAACACAGTGTTGGCAGTGATGCAAAAAGGCTACGAGATAAACGGCCGGTTATTACGTCCTGCCATGGTTATGGTAACCAGAGCGCCAGAAGCTGGAGTCGATACTCAAGCCTAATTACTGATCCATCAATAGATGGGGTCAGGAGACAAACATAATTGCAGTTTTGTGAAGGTTTTTTGCAACGAAATGTTGAAAACTAAAATAATAACCCCACAAAGTGTACAAGTTTTTAAGAACAATTTTTGGAGATAAACTAATGGGTAGAATCATTGGGATCGATTTAGGTACAACTAACTCATGTGTAGCAGTGTTAGATGGCGGCGTAGCAAAAGTATTAGAAAATGCAGAAGGGGATCGCACAACTCCTTCCATCATTGCTTATTCTCAAGATGGAGAAATATTAGTGGGTCAACCCGCTAAACGCCAAGCTGTAACCAACCCACAAAACACCTTATTCGCAATAAAGCGTCTAATCGGTCGTCGCTGGGAAGATAAAGAAGTACAGCGCGATATCGACATCATGCCTTTTAAGATTGTCAAAGCTGACAATGGTGATGCATGGGTTGAAGCAAAAGATGAAAAGATGGCGCCACCACAAATTTCTGCCGAAGTTTTGAAAAAAATGAAAAAGACGGCTGAAGATTATCTAGGTGAAGAAGTTACTGCTGCGGTTATCACAGTTCCTGCATACTTTAATGATTCTCAGCGTCAAGCGACTAAAGACGCAGGTCGTATTGCCGGTCTTGAAGTGAAACGTATTATTAATGAGCCAACTGCTGCTGCCCTTGCTTACGGCATGGATAAGAAAAAAGGTGACAGTGTTGTTGCCGTTTATGATTTAGGGGGGGGTACGTTCGATATCTCTATCATCGAAATCGACGAAGCTGATGGTGAGCATACGTTCGAAGTGTTAGCGACTAACGGTGACACTCACTTAGGTGGTGAAGATTTTGATAACAAAGTCATTAACTATTTAGTTGAAGAGTTTAAGAAAGACTCGGGGATGGATCTTCGTAAAGATCCGCTTGCTATGCAGCGTCTAAAAGAAGCGGGTGAGAAGGCTAAGATTGAACTGTCTTCTGCTCAACAAACTGAAGTGAATTTGCCTTATATTACAGCTGATGCGTCTGGTCCAAAACACCTTACCATTAAGCTTACTCGTGCAAAATTAGAGTCTTTAGTAGAATCAATGGTTAAAGCAACCCTTGAGCCACTGAAACAAGCATTAGCTGATGCAGATTTATCTGTAGGTGATATCAACGATATTATCCTAGTAGGTGGTCAAACACGTATGCCTATGGTCCAAAAGTATGTAACTGAATTCTTCGGTAAAGAGCCTCGTAAAGACGTTAACGCCGATGAAGCAGTTGCTGTTGGTGCGGCCATTCAAGGTGGCGTATTATCTGGTGATGTGAAAGATGTGTTGTTACTTGATGTGACGCCTCTGTCTTTGGGTATCGAAACAATGGGTGGTGTTATGACTACTCTCATCGAGAAGAACACCACTGTACCTACTAAGAAATCTCAGACTTTTTCAACGGCTGAAGATAACCAAGCAGCAGTAACGATTCATTGTCTTCAAGGTGAGCGAAAGCAAGCTTCAGGTAATAAATCTTTAGGTCAATTTAACCTTGAGGGTATAAGAGCGGCTCAACGTGGTGCACCACAGATTGAAGTGACTTTTGATATCGATGCTGATGGTATTTTACATGTGTCTGCAAAAGATAAAGACACAGGTAAAGAACAAAAAATTACAATCAAAGCATCTTCTGGTTTGAGTGAAGAAGAAGTGGAACAGATGGTACAAGATGCTGAAGCCAATAAAGAAGCTGATGCACAATTTGAAGAACTTGTCCAAGCTCGTAACCAAGCTGATGGCATGATCCACAGTACGCGTAATCAGGTTGAAGAAGCTGGCGATGCGTTGAGTGAAGAAGATAAAACTGAAATTGAAACCGCTGTAGTTGCGCTTGAAGAAGCAGTCAAAGAAGGTGACAAAGAAGCGATTGAAACAAAAACTCAAGAACTTATTCAAGCTTCGGCCAAGTTGATGGAAGTGGCGCAAGCCAAGGCTGCTGCTGAAGGCGCGGCTCAATCTGGTGAGCCAACTGATGCAGGCGCACAGCCACAAGATGATGATGTGGTTGATGCTGAATTTGAAGAAGTCAAAGAAGACGACAAAAAGTAAGTTTTGTCAGATAAATTGTCTGTTGAGGTGACTCAATAGTTTAACTCGGCGCAGCAGGTTATACTGACTGCGCCTTGTTTTTATTAAGAATTTACAAAAAATAACGATGTTCGTTATTTAAAATAAGTAACTAAAGACCCCAGGGTAACAGATCGAGATGTCGAAGCGAGATTATTATGAAGTGTTGGGTGTGGACAAAAGTGCCACCGAACGCGAGATAAAAAAGGCTTATAAGCGCCTAGCGATGAAATACCACCCAGATAGAACTCAGGGTGATAAAGCTATGGAAGAAAAATTTAAAGAAGTGCAAGAAGCACACGAAATGCTAACCGACTCGCAAAAACGCGCGGCTTATGATCAATATGGTCATGCCGGTGTTGATCCTAATCGCGGCGGTGGCGGTCAAGGCGGAGACTTTGGCGATATCTTTGGTGATGTATTTGGCGATATCTTTGGTGGTGGACGTGGAGGCGGAGGTCGTCAATCTCGTGCTCGTCAGGGTTCTGACCTGCGTTATAATTTAGAGTTATCTCTTGAAGAAGCGGTAAAAGGAAAAAGCGTCGAAATTCGTGTGCCAACACTCGCTGGTTGTGAAAGTTGTGACGGTTCTGGTGCGAAAAAAGGCTCTAACCCAACTACTTGCCCTACGTGTCATGGTCAAGGCCAAGTGCAAATGCGCCAAGGTTTCTTTGCAGTTCAGCAAACCTGTCCGACTTGTTCTGGTAGAGGTAAAATTATCTCTGACCCTTGTAAACCTTGTCATGGCCAAGGGCGCGTCGAAAAAACAAAAACCTTATCGGTTAAAGTACCAGCCGGCGTTGATACAGGCGATAGAATTCGGTTAACGGGTGAAGGTGAAGCCGGTGAAATGGGCGCGCCAGCTGGTGATTTGTATGTACAAGTACATGTTCGTGATCACAAAATATTTACTCGTGAAGGTAACAACCTTTACTGTGAAGTACCCTTAAGTTTCACTCGTGCTGCGTTAGGCGGTGAGATTGAAGTTCCTACATTAGAAGGTAAGGTTAAACTTAAAATTACTGCTGAGACTCAAACGGGCAAGATGTTCCGCTTGCGTAATAAAGGTGTTAAGTCAGTTCGCAGTGGCAGTGTAGGAGACCTAATTTGTAAAGTGGTCATCGAAACACCCGTTAATTTAAGTGCCAGTCAAAAAGAACTCCTAAACCAATTGGAAAACTCTATGGGAACGGGAAAAGATACTGCTAAGAACCGTCCCAAAGAAAGTGGTTTTTTTGATGGTGTAAAAAAGTTTTTTGATGATTTAACCCATTAATCGATAGACGATTCTAATGTGTGAAGGCCGCTTAAAAGCGGTCTTTTTATGTATGATGCTTGGTATGGGTTGTTTAAATTATTCCACTAATTTATAAAGCTACTCTCATTTATCATCGCTTTAGATTAACCTTCAGAATGGTCAAGGTGTAAATGGGCAATAGTGGCATTACCTAGGTAGGGGCTTACCATTGAATTTCCAAATGCATGTATATAGCCAGCGTTGGTGAATTTAACGAAATTGAATAACCAAGAGGTTTGGTGTTCTTTTCACTTAACCGGCAATGGGTATAATCTTACATTCCCAGTTTAAATGAACAGGATTGAAACCAATTCTTAAATCAGAGTTTTCCAATATTTATGATATTTCAAAAAGCTTAATATCGCAGTTTTTACCTGTCGATTAGATTATATTGTCTATAAGGCTGTGATCAAATAAGCTGTTTCAATCGTATCATTCACGTGAAATTTGTATGGTCGTGGCATTGCAACAATAACAAGAATATATTATGAAACAGCTAATCGGCGTTTGTAGCGTCTTATTTATTATTATATCGCTATCATCTTATGGTTTCTTTGACGATTCAGAGCCTGAAATTGTTCGCCTTACAGAACACACCATAAACACCTCATCTGGGATCACCCAAGGCCAATCTTATGCCATTTCTGGGTCAGTAGTCAGTTGGTTTGATATTCCCTATGCACAGCCCCCTTTGGGCGACCTGCGCTGGCGGGCGCCGCGGCCTTTGAGTACACCTCAGAATATCATCGTCGACAAGCCTATTACATCTTGTGTTCAAAAAGCTTCTAATTATGGGGGGATTGCTGGTGATGGGATTGTGGGTAATGAAGATTGTTTGTATCTTGATATTCGTGCTCCGAAAGATTTTATAGATAAAAATTACCCGGTGATGGTTTGGATCCATGGGGGAGGCAATATCACTGGCCACAAGGATTACTACAATTATAGCAATTTAGTGGCTGAAAAAAATGTCATCGTGGTGGCGATCAACTACCGCCTTGGAGCTCTTGGTTGGTTTACTCATCCAGCTATTCAGGGCTTGCAAAATGGGCTCGATAAAAGCTCAAACTTTGGCAGCTTAGATATTATTGAGGCCTTAAAGTGGGTGCAAAGTAATATTACTGCGTTTGGCGGCAACCCGGATAATGTCACCATCTTTGGTGAATCTGCTGGCGCCCATAACGTTTACACCATGCTTGCAACGCCCTTGTCTAAGGGCTTGTTTCACAAAGCCATTGCACAGTCCGGTTACACAATAAGCAACAGCTTAGAGAATGCCTATGATCATCAGGATGAAAATGCCTATGTCACTCAGGGTTCATGGCGTGTGGTTGAAGAGCTGCTAGCCTCACAAGAGGTTCAGAGTCAGACGTTAAAAACGCCAGAGCAACTTCACACCATCCTTAAAAGTGTCAGTGCAGCCTCTTTAATAACACTATATTCTGATAAACCCGGTGTTATTAATTATCAACCACTAACGACTAATGACGGTATTGTTATTCCCAAAGAGGGCTTGGCAAGCGCTTTAGGTAATCCCCTTTATGCAAAACAAGTCCCTATCATATCCGGAGCGAACAAAGACGAGGTCACCCTTTGGTTGGGGTTGCATCGCTATTTTATGAGTACTCGCTATCTATTTACTAAGTGGTTGCCACCCATTGTGTCGATCAAAGATCCTCAACTCTTTAACTTTTGGGTGCGGGTGCGCTCACAGGCTTGGAAAGCGCGTGGGGTCGATGAGCCCCTGGATGCCCTAGAGCGGGCAGGTTATAAAAACCTTTTTGCCTATCGTTTTGATTGGGATCATCAGGCTACTTCCTTTTTTATTGATTTTCCCAATATCCTTGGCGCTGCACATGGCACCGATATTTCATTTGTCAGTGGTGATTATAAGTACGGCCCCATTACCAGCTACATCTACCCAGAAGGGGAAGCGCGCGAGCAAATGAACCGAACATTTATGAATGTTTGGGGTGATTTTGCAGCAACAGGAACGCCAGATTTGTCTCTTGGATTTGATTGGGAAGGTTACACAAGCACCAAAAAAGCCTATGTGCGCCTCGACAAAGACGAGTTACTCGCCTTAGGTTTTGAATTAGAGACATTAACTAGCGTGCTGGCTAAGATTGCCGCCAACACTCATGCTGCTCCAATTGAACAATGCTTAATGGTCTGGGAGACCCTCGTTAATGTCGGTGACCGAGATATACCCCGCTACCAATCATGGAACAATAGCCAGTGTGTGGACTTTGATGCCCGCAAAGCTCAGGAAATTATAGCCATAGATCTAATAGAGGAATTTGGCAGCACATCGGTGATTTAAACGCTTTTTTAATACGCGTATTTTTGGGGCATTTTTGAGCTATGTTTGGTAAAGCCTTGCTTAGCGTCTTTGCCTCCTGAGAACGGCTCTATTATTAATTGTTGGTAAACATCAGTTATTCACAATCTGCCAGGATAATGTCAGCCTTGAGGTCTTGGAATTACTTTTAATTATCCTAGTGATAATCATCGCATGTATCGTTATATTATATTCAGCGGTCAAATTTTCAACGGCTAATGGTCGAACTACTAACTCATCCATAGGACTTTGCATGTCATCCTCAATAGATGAACCCATAATTTAGTTATTATGAAAGCGCTTATCATGGATGTCCTGTTTACTTGCATCTTTACATTTACATAATTAATTTTATTGAGTCAGTCTTGAGTTTAGAAAAAAGTACCACTCCTAACCGTTGTCCTTTGTGTGGCGAAAATAATTTTTGCGGTAACCTATCACCCAGTGAAAAAGGTGCAGCTTGTTGGTGTATGGATAGCGCAATAACGTTTCCCGATAGTTTGTTATGCCAAGTCCTTAATGCAGATAAAGATAAAAAATGTATATGTAAAGCTTGTGCCCAGAGCCATAATTTGGATAGCGATAACTCAAGTCAATAGACAGGAGAACTTTTTCCTTTGTTTCTTTGACCTAGCTCGGGCACCTTACTTTAAGTATCTTTTAAACTCTTTCAGTGGTCACTTTTCCCTATGAAGTGATATAACCGTTGAGTGTTTTAGGTATCAATATAAAGTTTGTTTACTTGCGCTTAATCTTACTCTACTAAAACTACTTTTTAACCCATTGGTTACCTACCCACAAATAATGTCCCGTACTGGTTTTGTCATATGCTTTTTTAGCGGCCAACTTTTCTACTTGCTGCAAGGTAATACCATTTTTAGCTGCGAGTTCGACGTATACTGCTTTTCGCTTAGCATTGATATCAGCGACTAAGCCTTGTGCATCTTTTTGGGCAATGACTACTCCTAAGTAGCCGTTGTCTTTTTCGCCCACTAGACCTTTATCTTTGGCTTCATCTAAACCTATTGCAAAAGCAATACTGCTAAAAAGCAAACTGACAATAGTAAGGGATGTAAATATTCTGTTTTTCATGAGGTTGTTCCTAAATTGGCTTAAAACAAGTTACTATCATCACTAAATACATCATCAAGCTCTTTATCCACTTTGACTCGAATTTCATGATCAATTTTCACATTAATATTGATTGTAATTGGCTCCTTGGTTTCGACTTGAACTTTATGTGTACAAGCAAATAGGACCCCCGTCGCCATAAGCACCAAACATGTTATTTTCACTTTTCACCTCCTTGGGTTATTTTCTGTTCAATTTTATTTTCTACTGATTTAACGAATCGTACCGATTCTAGTAAAGCAAATATATTTTCCTGATGGCTATAGTTAAAATTGACACTCTGTTTTTTAACAGGGTTGTTACCTCGAAGGGCGAAATCAAAAAACACCCAGCCATCTGGAGTGAACTTCACTTTGCTTTCGAGCTTGGTGAAGTCAAGATTTTCTAATAACACTAATTGTGGCTGTTGCACTTTAACGGAATCAAAGGATGGATTGTCTACTATAGTCAACTTTCCTCCCGATAGACTCGACACCCAGCCATCTTCAATCCTTACACCTTGTTTGCTCATAATAAACGGCATATCACCATTAACACGGCCAGTAATTTTGATCCCAGGTTGCTGTTGCAAGGCTATAAGCTCAGCTAAATCAATATTCTGGATATTGATATTAAACTGCTGCTCTCGTCTGTCTAACCATAAGTGACCCAATGAAAATTGACCATTAAATATTTCGCCTTCCATTTGTGTCAGCCAAAACTCGCTGCCTTTTGCAATCACGTTCGCTTTAAGTTGTTCAATCGCCACCCCCACATTAATTGAATCAATGTGAAGAGTAGATTCGGCTAACTGAAGTCCTGCTGAATTATAAGTGAGTGGCGTTTGATACGTCATATTATTAATTAGGTAGTCTTGATACTTAACAGATACCCCTTGAAAGTCTGCCTTACCTTGTGCGAAAAACTTTTCATCTTTTAGTGGCAAGGTAAATTCAATACTGGCTGTAAGTTTACCTTCTTTGACCACCAGTGCATTTTCAAACTGTGAAATAGTGCTTTGTAAGTCAACGATGTTTTGTTTTGCTATTTGTAGTGTTGCATGCGTTTGTTGCTGTTCAAGTGAAACCAAAAACCCATGTTCTAAGTGGATTTTATGCTCACTAGAAATACTCATATTCGATAAACTTACCTGACCAGTATGAGTCACATCAATGGGCATAAAATTGATATTATGTGCAGACAAGTTTGTGACACTCGAATCTCCCGAAAAAATCAGAGTTTCAAGTTCTTTTATATTTATATCTATGTGACTGCTAATATTCTGGATCCCAAAATTAGGGTGATCCAGCTGGGAAAGTTGGTTATCGATACTCAATTGCACATCATTAAAGTTAGTAACTAAAAGAGAAAAAAAGCTACTTGTTTTTGCAAGTTCAACAACGCCTACCTGTATAACTGAGCTATGAATTGTGCCCTTGATTTCATGTTTATTCACGCTAAGATCTATGAAAGAAAATTCACTTGTTAGGTCGCTAATAAGCAATGCGTCCATTTTCAAATCAGATATTACTAGTTGATTATTATCATCGATGATTTTCCAACTAAATGGCTGTTGAATATTTGGTGTATTCAATGTCGACATCTCCGCAGAAAATAAACCATTGCCTTGGAAGTCCAGCATGCCGGCCGTTAATTTTTTAGCCTTGATAGGCTGTTTAAGTGAGATGTTATAGTTAAATGCAAGTTCACCTATTGTTTTAAAGTTAAGTTCATTGAGAACGATGCTGCGATTGGGGTTTCGTTTATCTACAATGTGTAAGCTCGGCAGGTTAATTTGAGTTTTATCTATCGCCACTTTATGCTCAAAGATTAAAGACAGCTGAGGTAAATCATCTTCTGCAAAATAGTCTCGCAATAATGGACAATGATCGATTGATACATGACTTGAAAGTTGGCTTAAATCCAAACCGATATTCAGAGTGCTAACTTCTATGTCAACTAACACATTTCCATCAATAACAGCATCAATGGGACACTTTGATACATAAATACGGCTGTCTATATTAAAGCTATTATCTGCGCTAAGCATTTTACCATCAAAGATTAAGTGGGTTTTTATTTTGATTTCATCTAAGGCAACATCTCTGAATAAATCAGCATTTTTTGTGACCAAGTTTTCCGCTCGAGGTACCCACTTCGTAAGATCCGCAACACTCCATACTAAACTGCCAATTATAGTGTTTTGAAGTATTTTGACGCTAGCATTTACATCTCCACTGATATGAAACTCGTTATTATCAATAGTGTTAACACTTAAATATAAGGGCTTAAGTAATTCAGAAGAGTGAATTTGAAGACTTGAGATAATTATTTTTGGTAAAAAGTCTGGTAATTTTATCTGATTTGTTTGATTTTCCCTTGAGTGCTTTTTATCAACTTGATGATTAGTTGCATGGTGTCTAACGTTTATCCGTTTGATCCTTAAAATGTTGGGCCAGGGTTGCCATATGGCTTCACGAACCAAAATCTCGCCTGTTGGAAGGGTAATGCAGGCTTGTTTAACTTTGATGTTAAGTTGCCAATTCATTGAGAAATCGAGGCACGAAATATTCAAACCCTGTTGTTCAGCAAGGTATTCTATGCTGTTAATGGCAATTGGGCGTCGGAAAAAAAATACTGCAGCCAGCACAGTGACAAACAACAAAATGACTATCGATTTTCTACCAGAGCGCTTTTTCCAAGACAAAGGTATCATTACTTTCCTTAAGTTGATTGCATAGCCACTGCACCTCAGGCGATATAATTAAATGATAGTTTAGATTGAGGGAATAAAACTCTGTGACTCTAAATGTTTTTCTATGAACAGGTTTATACTAAACAATAACCCCCCTTAATAAGGATTATTAAGGGGGGTTACACCTAGATTAGAACAATATGCTTAAACATAAATCATTGAATGATTAACCGTTGCTGACGTCTTCAAAATCTGCATCAATCACATCATCGTTAGCACTATCACTTGTAGCGGTGTTTTCCTGCTGCCCTGCTTTAGATTGCGCCTTTTGCTGTGATTGCTCGGCTTGCATGATATGACTGTAAGCATCTTGTAACGCTTTTTGTCGCATTTCAATCGCGTTTTTATCATCGCCATTAACCGCCATTTTAAGTTGCTCAATTAAGTTTTTAAGCTCTGTTTGTTGTGTATCAGTCAAGCTTGTCATTGATGTTTCAACAGTATGAATTAATTGATCTGCTTGATTACGTTGCTCAACTAGCTCACGCTTTAGTTTGTCTTGCGTGGCGTGTTGCTCTGCATCTTGAACCAAACGATTAATTTCATCTTCTGTTAAACCACTTGACGCGGTAATTTCAATGCTTTGTTCCTTGCCGGTTGATTTGTCTTTGGCTGATACCTTTAAGATACCATTCACATCAATATCAAAGGTGACTTCCACTTGTACCGAACCTCTTGGGCCTTGCTTAATATCCGTTAAGTTAAATTGACCTAATGATTTATTATCTGTCGCCATTTCACGTTGGCCTTGTAATACATGCACGGTTACCGCTGCTTGGTTATCTTCGGCCGTTGAAAACGTTTCCGATGCCCGTGATGGTATAGTGGTGTTTTTTTCAATCAGTTTAGTCATAATGCCACCTAAGGTTTCAATCCCCAGTGACAATGGGGTGACGTCAAGTAATAACACATCATTCACTGCCCCTGATAACACACCTGATTGAATCGCTGCTCCCATAGCTACTGCTTCATCTGGGTTGACATCTTTACGAGGCTCTTTTCCAAAGAAGGTTTTAACCGCTTCTTGTACTTTTGGCATACGTGTTTGACCACCCACCAAAATGACTTCGCTGATATCCCCTTTGCTTAAACCCGCATCTTTTAATGCTAGCTCGCAGGGTGTGATAGTATTTTTAATCAAATCATTCACTAATGATTCTAATTTAGCTCGGGTTACTTTTACATTCAAGTGTTTAGGGCCACTGGCATCAGCCGTAATGTAAGGTAAATTCACCTCAATTTGCATAGTAGATGACAATTCAATTTTCGCTTTTTCAGCCGCTTCTTTAATGCGCTGTAAGGCTAACGAATCTTGGTGTACATCAATGCCACTGTCTTTTTTAAATTCATCTGCAAGGTAGTTAATTAGGCATAAATCAAAATCTTCACCACCTAAAAAGGTATCGCCGTTAGTGGCTAATACTTCAAATTGTTTTTCACCGCCTTCATTAGAGATTTCAATAATCGATACATCAAAGGTACCACCACCTAAATCGTAAACGACTACTTTTTGGTCGGCTTTTTTATTTTTGTCAACGCCATACGCCAAGGCTGCTGCAGTCGGCTCGTTTATAATACGTTTGACGTTCAGCCCAGCAATTTTACCTGCATCTTTGGTTGCTTGACGCTGCGAATCATTGAAATAGGCAGGCACAGTAATGACCGCCTCTGTTACTGGATGACCCAAATAAGCCTCAGCATCTTTTTTTAGTTTACGTAATATTTGTGCTGACACTTCTTGTGGCGACAACTTTTTACCATTGATTTCAACCCAGGCATCACCGTTGTCTGCTTTTACAATTTTATAAGGGGCTAACTTGATGTCTTTTTGTACTTCTTTGTCATCAAATTTGCGGCCAATTAAGCGCTTTATCGCAAATAAGGTATTGTTAGAGTTGGTAATTGCTTGTCTTTTTGCTGGTTGCCCCACTAAGGTTTCATTGTTTGCATAAGCCACAATCGAGGGAGTAGTGCGACTACCTTCTGCATTTTCAATGATTTTTGATTTACCATTTTCCATAACGGCTACACATGAGTTTGTTGTACCTAAATCAATTCCAATAATCTTAGTCATAATAATCACCTATCATTTAATATAAACATCTAATGCTTAATGGCAGTCACCCAATAAGCAGTTTGACTGAATAAACAACCTTGAATAAACCCAATAATACGTTTGGTTTAATCTTAGCTATTTGGTTAGTGGGGCAATCATACGTAGGGCTAAAAAATGCTTCTGTCACAAATATGACAGAACAAATGAAATAGTTTTTAAAATAAAAAAAACAATAAATTAGCATCGTGTTCTGAAGAAAATACGGATTAGCTTTTGCTTAATAAACATAACTAAGTAGAATAAAATTACTCATTTCATTACCGCTAAGGTAATTTTACTTATGTGTCAATATGGTAGTCATGTGCCTCAACAAGCCAACCTAGTGTTAGTAAAACAAGCGAATATTTTTGCTGACTTACCGGCAAAATCAATCGAAGATTTTCAACAAGAGTTTCAACTCGATGAATGGCACAAAGGCGATTATATAAATGCAGACATATTAACCAAACGTTTTTTTGTGGTGATGGCAGGGCAATTGGAAATCAAACAATCTAACCCTGAGACGGGCCGAGAAGCCACCTTAGATATGTTTTATGCTGGCGATTGTTTTGATTTAATGGTGCTGTTTGATGACCAACCTCATGATGTGATTATTTCACCTTTAACCACAGTCAAATTACTTTCAGTTAAACTCACTACTATGCGCAATTGGTTATGGACCTATCCTACTTTTAACCAACAATTTATGCCTTATTTAGCCAAAAAGATGCGCGAAAAAGAACAACAAACAAGCAGTTTAGTTTTGCATAATGTCACCACACGTTTAAGCCGTATTATTTTGGAACATATTAATAAAATCAAGTTTTATACCGGCGCTAAAGAGGAAGAGCATCAACATCATTTAGTCAATGGATTAACTGATGAAACCTTGGCTAGGATGACGGGTTCAGTAAGACAAGTGGTGAATCAACAATTACAGCAGTGGAAAAAACAAGGCGTCGTTGATAAAAAACGCAATCAAATGATTATCAAAGATTTAGAGGCGTTAGAAAAAGAAGCGAAATATACGCATTCCTTGCCTAATGTTTCGTTTTTGCCTTCTCAACCACAGAATAAAACTTGATTTGGGTTTGTCAGAATTCAATCTGATATTTTCAACAAAGCGTGATAAGTTGAATTTAGCCATTAGCAGATGTTACAAGTGCAAACGCACTGACCTGTTGATTTCAAACACTCAGCCTAATTTAGTCTATTTATGACTCTGAAGTAGCCCGCAAAGTAGAGTGTTAAGTCATTACCATAAACTGCTTAATCTCATCAATCTGTGTCATCGCATCTTGATATCCAATATCAATTAATGCTTTGCAATAGGCCTTTTCAAACAATACGTAACTTGCCAAACTGCCGCCACTGCCTTTTTTATTAGCACCCACTATAGATAATAAAAAACGCATGGATTTTGGTAAGTGCACTTCATATTCAGCAGCCAAGACATCAAATTTCACGCTCGGTTCGATTACTAATATATCAATCGGTCGTACCCCAATCTGTTTTTGTTGTTGCTCTGAAATACATGCTGATATGCGATTGAAACGCTCTAAAATAGATAGGTCTTCATCCATTGCGTCAATAAAAGCACTGTTCAGCATATTACCAAAAACTTGCGCAATGGAAGGTGAATGCTCAGTATGTAAACGCTCAATACCCGTAATATTGCCACTAACACCAATCACCATAATCTTGTCAGCTCCCATTTTCAATGGCACACTCAATGGCGCTGATTGGCGCACTGCACCATCACCAAAATATTCACGATTAATGCGTACTGAAGGAAAAACTGCGGGAATAGCAGTTGATGCCATTAAGTGTTTAAGCTGCAATTCAGCTCTCAGTCCCAAGCGTCGGGTTTTACTCCATGTCTTGATAGATGAGTGGCCTTGAAAAAACGCAATGTTTTGACCTGAGGTATAACCTAAGGCGTTGATGCTTAGTGCATGCAAATGGTCTTTGGCAATCATAGTATTGAGGCGGCTCATATTGATACTTCGTTTTAACAAATAAGCCAGTGGTCGATTGTCAAAAAGACTTAACGGCTTATCATTGGCAATACCACTATGGAAGAATGAAGCGAATATTTTGATCATACTTTTAAAAACCGTAAAGTAATCAACTTGGTGTATACGCGCGGAGGTGAGGTTGCCCCAAATATCTTCTAGCCCAATAACCGCTTGGTGAAAATTATCGGCTTCAGTTGCAATTTTCGCAGCGTTAATTGCACCTGCAGAGGTGCCACATATTATTTGAAACGGATTATGCTCAGTTTTGGGAACTATTTCAGCAAGCGCTTTTAGCACACCGACTTGATATGCAGCGCGTGCACCACCACCTGAGAGTACTAAAGCTGTTTTCATAGAACCCACACTAGTCGTTCAGTTCTTTTATATATATCGATCATTTTCGCAAAAATATAATGGTTAATTGTATTTTGCTTGAATTTCAAAGATGGCGGTCTGGCAGCACAGGTTACTTATAAAAGTGTTCGGGTTGCTTTGTGTGACCATCATCATTTCTTAATACAGTTTTTAAATTTGCAAACAAAGTCACAAATTTAGCGTTTTTTATCGGTGTTTTCAGCATTGTCTATTTTGGTTTACTTTCGCTCCCGCAGCAGCCAATAAGTGGGGTTAAATCTATGTATCCAAACACTACAGTCGTATGTGCTTATAACAAAAACATCATGATGGGATTTTACTCGCTGAGAAAACGCTCCTAAAATACCCATATGTTAGTGTTATGTGTAAGTATAGACTTTAAAATTAATGCGTGTTTTTTGAACGATAGAGAATAATTATGTTAAATCCAAAATTGATAGTTATCTTCAGCGGTCTATTTTTAATTATTGTCGGAGTTGGACTTATTGCAGTCCAATTCTATTTTCAGGTATCAGCTCCTGAGATTGCTTTCCCACAAAGAGGAGCCAATCTAGAAGCGGCCGGTGTCAAAGCAAGTGTTTCTACTACCTACGTAGGACTTATCCTTGTAGTAGTTGGCGCATTCCTTGAAATGGTAGGTTATATTTTCGGAAAATCTGCGAATGATAAAAATATATAACAATGCGGTCAACGAACGCCTAATGGATAAAGTACAGCGCACTTTATCCATTACCTGGGCATTATGTTGTGGTTGAATTAACCGGACACTTCAATAAAGGATTATAATCCTGTTAATTGAGGTGAATATGACTAAACGAACAAATAAACATTATCCCGCAGAATTTAAACAAGAAGCGGTCGCTCTGGTAATAGAGCAAGACTATCCAATCGTACAAGCTGCTGCATCTTTAGGTGTGACAGACAAACTACTTTACAACTGGGTAGCTAAGCATAAGAAACAGGCACTAGGTGATGCATTATCTGGTGATGAACGGGCAGAGTTAATTCAGCTCAGGAAAGATAGTAAACGTCTACAAATGGAGCGTGAAATCCTAAAAAAGGCCAGTGCCTTCTTCGCGAAAGAAATGAAGTAAGATATTCTTTTATAAGTGAGCTTGATGCGAAGTATCCGGTGTCAGTTGCTTGTAAAGTGATGGAAGTGAGTTCGTCAGCATACTACGCATGGCTAAAAAAACCTGGTGAACTCATTAGCGCTCAAACGCTAAGACTGTATCGACGAGCCAAAGCATTATTCAAGGCAAGTCGAAACAGTTTAGGCAGCAGAGAGCTTGCTAAAGCACTACGCAAAGAAGGCTTTGAAATAACGCGGTATCGCGCCATTAAGTTAATGGAACGGCTTAAATTAGTTGTGACTCAGCGAATAGCTTATAAAGTGACAACCAAGCGCAAACACAGTGATGCTGTGGCTGACAACTTGCTAAATATGAATTTCAATCCTGTTGGACCCAATCAAATTTGGGCGGGTGATGTGTCCTATTTAAAGACTGGTGAGGGCTGGTTATATCTAGCAATTGTCATGGATTTGTACTCACGCCGTATTGTGGGCTGGCATATATCAAAACGCATGACGCGTGATTTGGTCGAGCAAGCGCTGACAAAGGCTCATAATTTACGCAAGCCAGGCAAAGGTTTGGTGTTTCACAGTGACAGAGGCTCTCAGTACACGAGTAAAGGCTTTAGAAATCTACTGTCGCGATTAGAGTGTCGAGCTAGTATGGGGGATGTTGGAGCTTGCTGGGATAATGCTGTTGTGGAGCGCTTCTTTGGAAGTTTAAAGCATGATTGGTTGTTTAAAGTACCGCAGACCACTCGAACACATATGCGAGAAGATGTCGCTAGGTACATGAAATATTATAATGTTGAGCGACTACATTCAGCTAATTTGGATCAATCGCCAATTGAATTTGAAAACTCCTTTAGAAAAGTGTCCGGTTGGACTTGACCAGAACATTATATGTAAAAAATCAATGACGGATAAAGCAGCTAGCAAGAATGAAAAGCAGGACGTATAAAAGTCGCAAGGTTTTGCCTCAGATTTTAGCAAGGTATTATCAGCCCTTTGATGAAGCGTTACGCATTTCGACAAGTATGGAGTAGTCAAATGAATGAGATCACCCATTTTATATCGTGTATTGAAAACGAAACCAGGAAATCGGATTCAATTATTTTGTTATCCCTTTTTGAAAAAGTATCAGGATATAAGACTGATAGAACAGATATAAGCGTCAAGATATGACGCCTTTATTCGTTAAAGTAAGGTAATAACTGACTTGTCTGTAGACAATGTCCTACTTACTCGTTAATTGAAATCTTGCGCTGAAGCTGTTGGGCTTTTTCGGATTTTGGCATAGTAATATCCAATACGCCTTTCTTAAATACGGCCTTGATTTTATCTTCTTCAACACTTTTTGGCAGTGAGAAACTTCGTTTGAAATAACCATAACTGCGCTCCATCATATGATAATTACCTTCCTTGTGTTCTTCCTTCTGGGTTTTCTTTTCACCACTTAGCGTCAAGATCCCATCCGATAAGTCAAGATTGATATCGCCCAGTTCAAGGCCTGGTAACTCCGCTGATAACTTATAGGACTTATCGTCCTCAATAATATCAACTTTTGGGTGTAAACTAAGCTCAGTCGATTCCATATTGCCAAGGGTTGGCCGCATAAATGGCCAATGGTTGGTAAATTTATCAAAAAAATCATCAATATTAGGGAAGTGCGAGCTTAAGGGGGCAATACTCTTGCCTTTCCCATTGTTTGGCTGTTTGGTGACGGAAACATTTGTCATGATGTTAATCCTCTTAAATGCTTAATGAATGTTTAGGTTTCTACTTGTCTTCATATATTGTTACCACGGCAAGTGCTGAATTTTTAAACCATTCGAAGTGCAACTGTATTGATCTTGATCAAATGAACTTGTAATACTTTTTTTGAGTTTTCATCGATCTAAAATGACACCCATCTTATTCTTTAATTCTGATTTTCTGGTCAATTTTCTGTGGTGCTCCTTTTTGAACTAGGAGTATCACAGTGCAAGATGTATGCTCATGTTATTAAAGGGTAAACACACTTAGCTTTGCGACGCGGCAACCAGATCTATTTTACCCTGTTAGATTCAAGAGACAGTTGGCGTAATCATTTCACTAGTAACCACCAAGAGGGAACAGGGCTTGGTGTGTATATCTGCTAGTGAAAATTCTGACCAGTAAAGTTTGATGATTTGCTGTGACGCATCACATCCAGGACTTGTGGACTGACTCCACTTTATAGAGGCCTTCGTTGATCAATTGATAGGCTAACTTTTCAGTAATCATAGGCACTTTATGTGAGCCGGATGCCAGCACAAATTTCACAGTAGCCAATTGTCGCTTCTTCATAAGTAAATTTTGTTTAAATTGGGTTTGCTGTAATTTATAGGTTGGAAAGCAATAATAGTCGATGCCAATTAGCCCTTTCCTCAGGTAGACAAAATTTTGATCTCGTGCAACTCCCCAGCGTTTCCAACGTATAACAACTAGACCACAGAGGCATAAAAATAACGCACAAATGAAAGTTGATATCATAAACTTTCCATCCATGACTGCAGGTATGATTGTTATCAACCATAATGGCATGAGGATAAATAGAATATTTCGTAAAATAAAACGTTTGCTAATGGATTCAAACCCGTTGTTGCAGACTAATGCCTCTAGTGCATTGTTGGGGTAGGCATCGTCTATTAGTGCTTGGCATTCATGAGGTTTAATGGATGGCACAATAATTTTACTGCTGGTCGCCGACAAATTGTGATTTTTACCAAAGGAATTGCTTTGCTCAAACTGCAAGTTAATGCGCTGAAGTAGCACGTCTAGCCAGTCTTGTTTTTGTATTATCATTTGCAAACGACTTAACCCCATACTGACTTCATGTTTAGTGAACAGTCCGCTGCGCCTAATGTATTTATCATCCAGTTTACTGAGGGTGTAACCGTAAAAGTTTATAATCGCCCCTATTACAGAAAAGCCCACCAACACAAACATGACTAACATAGTCAGTGATAATGCATACAAAACCACTTCGAGTAACGAGTGTGTTTGTAGGCTAAATAGTTTTGTTAAATCAATTTCTAAGGTTGTTAACCAGTCACCAACTGTGTCGAAAATATTGTCATAAAATGGGGCAAGTCCTCCCAGTAAAATCCAAACTCTATTGCTGGTAATGCCATGGATCACTAAGTCAGATAACTTTCTTGTATTGAGCATCGTTTCTTTGGTCGATGAACTGTCTTGTGAATGACCAAGCTGTTCTTTCGAATTAGTGGGGGTGTTTTCTTGATTGATATCTTCTGTATTATTTTGAACTTGACTCTGAATACGTTTTTTTAGCTGCTGGGCAAAATCTAATTTGATTGCTACTAATTTCGCTTCGTTTTTAGCTGAGCCTGCGGTATCCAACTGCAAACATGCATGTCCTGTTAAACGATAATAAATAGGTTGTTCTATTTTGACATTTTGCACGCGGGAAAATGGCAGGTTTAAATATTTCTTACTGAATATTCCAGAGCGTATTTCGATATTGTCGGTTGTTAATCGGTAGCGATAAACTTTAAAGCTGACAAAGGCGAAAAGTGTTAACAATGAAAACGCTACTAAAATGAGGGGTAACCATATAAAAGGATGCTCGATTATACTCTTATAACTGAACGCTAATGCTGGGATCAAATAGATCAGATTACCAAATAGATGTTTAAATATGCTTGCCGTAAAATATAAAATAGCAATAGGCGATAAAACTTGCCAATCGTCAATGGTTTCTGATGTCTGTGCAGAATTTGAGCTATCAGTGGTAGATGAAGAAGGCCGTTTATCCATGTTCAATCACATCTTTATGCTGCAGTATATATTGCCGAAGTTGTTGGGCTGTTTCTACAAGTAAACCAGGGATTTGAAAGGTGTGCATCTCACCTCCTGCACTGAATACTTGCAAAGTGGCCAAACCTACTTTTCGTTCGATAGGACCCCGTTTTAGTTCAATATGTTGAATGCGGGTAATAGGCTGACTGACTACCTTCCGAAAAAATAGGCCACTTGTATAATGTAAATCTAATGCTCTAAGGCTATAGGATTTGACTAGATCGCGTGCATAACTTAACCATGTAAACAAAAAGCCTAATACAGCGGCAATCCAAATGAAGAAGGGTAATGAATTGAGTAACCCTTCTGGTAAACCGACAAAAGGCTGAAAATACAGCACCATGCCAAGCACACAAACAAACAGAATAAAGCCTAAATTAATGAGACGATTTAACGGTGCATATTGCTCAGATAGTGATTGTGCATCTAGGGTCAATATTGTCGGTAACTGTTCAATAGAGATGGTTGGGTTAGTGAAATTGTTTTCTAGCATGGCATTCCAAAAAAGAGTGTTAACGATGAAGAACTTTGTGATTTTATATATTTATTCTATCTGACTTTACACGTAAGTGCTTTATTGGTTCGGGGCCCTTATGCGAAGGTGAGGTTAGTTATACAAAAAAATTACCTTTGACGTTACTGCATCAATTACATAATTCAGGCACACTCTCACTATAATTTATCAATAAAACATGTTTTATCACTATGAGTAACATTGCTATTTTTGGTGCCAATGGCCGTATGGGAAGAATCCTGATTGATGCCATCGAACAAAGTGCGGATGACAATTTGACTGCCGCTGCCGTTAGAGCCAGTTCTTCCTTTGTAGGAGTTGATGTAGGTGATCTCGCAGGGATAGGTAAAAAGGGCTTGTTGATATGCGATAACTTGTATTCATATATTAAACAAATAGAGGTACTGATTGATTTCACCTTACCTGATGCACTTACTGAAAATTTGGCTTTTTGTGTAGCACACAATAAACCTATGATAATCGGCACAACGGGATTAAATACTAAACAAAAGGCTGCGTTAGATTCTGCTGCCAATCATATTCCTATTGTTTTTGCTGCTAACTATAGTGTGGGGGTAAACCTGATGCTGAATTTAGTCAGAAAAGCGGCTGCAGTGATGGCAGGCTCTGCTGACATTGAGATTCTGGAAGCTCATCATCGATTTAAAAAAGATGCTCCTTCGGGCACCGCGATGGCAATTGGGCAGGCAATTGCCGATGAAATTGGTCGGGATTTGTCTAAGTGTGCAGTGTACGGCCGAGAAGGTGAAACAGGTGAGCGAGATCATCAAACTATAGGTTTCGCTACCGTAAGGGCAGGCGATGTTGTAGGCGAACACACTGCATTATTTGCCGATATAGGTGAAAGGTTAGAAATAACTCACAAGGCATCAAGTCGATTAACGTTTGCCAAAGGAGCCGTCAAAGCGGCGAGTTGGATCATCGGCAAATCACCAGGTTTATACGACATGGAAGACGTTTTAGGTTTCAAATAACAGTATTCAATAATTTGTGAACAGCTGTTTTTAGCCCTTATGTATTAAAAGTATAGCTAAACGCTTATTTATACATTTTTTTAATTGTGAATAGACCTGAATCAACCTTGTATGTATAATATTCCGGATTTGCCAAAATTTAGTGAAGTCGTTCATATTTTACTTTTCATAATGTGAAAATTGACTAAATATTTATTTAAATCAATTGTTTATGTGAATATCTATGGGCTCTGCTAATTTGTCTGAAAAGTTGGAGTCCTAGGTTAAAATCTTTTAATAACTAACCTGGAGGTTGATTTGGCTAATTCTGCCCTTTTAGTACTTGAAGATGGTTCTATCTTTAAAGGTACTGCTTTTGGTGCTTCTGGTGTGTCGGTGGGTGAGGTAGTGTTTAATACCTCTATGACAGGTTATCAGGAAATCCTTACTGACCCGTCTTATGCAGAACAAATAGTCACTCTCACTTACCCACATATTGGTAATACGGGTATAAATCTTGAAGACTGTGAATCACATAAAATTTGGGCCAAAGGCCTAATTATCCGCGACTTGCCTCTTCTTGTAAGTAATTTTCGTAGTGAACAGAGCTTGTCTGAATACTTGGAAGAAAATAACATTCTTGGGATTGCGGACATTGATACTCGCAGGTTAACTCGGATATTACGCGACAAAGGTGCGCAAAATGGTTGCATCATTGCTAGCAATACACTTGACAATATACCATTAGATGAAACCCTAGCCTTAGCTAAAGCACAGGCTTTTGCAGGTATAAAAGGCATGGATTTAGCTAAAGAAGTAACTTGTTCTGAAGCTTACGAATGGTCTGAAGGGAGTTGGGTGCTAGGTGAGGGATACCAAACCACTATAGATAACCCTGCTTTTCATGTTGTTGCCTATGATTTTGGTGTGAAACGCAATATTTTACGCATGTTAGCCGACCGTGGCTGCAAACTCACTGTAGTGCCTGCCAAAACGACTGCTGAAGAAGTCCTCGCGTTAAAACCTGATGGAGTGTTTTTGTCAAATGGACCGGGCGATCCTGAACCTTGTGGTTACGCCATTTCCGCCATTAAACAACTGTTAGTTACCAATATTCCAATTTTTGGAATTTGTTTAGGTCATCAACTTCTTGCGATAGCCAGTGGTGCAAAAACTGAAAAAATGAAGTTTGGTCATCATGGTGCTAACCATCCCGTCAAGGATATTAAAGGTGAGCGAGTAATGATCACCAGTCAAAACCATGGGTTTGCGGTAGATGAAAGTAATTTGCCTGATACTTTAGAGGTGACCCATGTGTCATTATTTGATAAATCTTTACAAGGTATTCATCGTACAGACAAACCTGCTTTTAGTTTTCAAGGTCATCCAGAAGCAAGCCCAGGGCCAAATGACGCAGCACCGTTATTCGATCATTTTATAGATTTGATGCAGCAGAGCGAATAAACCTGCATCATCTAAAAAAACGCATCTTTTAAAGTACAAGAATTAGTAGAGTAATTAGTGACATGCCAAAACGTACCGACATAAAAAGCATCTTGATATTAGGCGCTGGCCCAATTGTAATAGGCCAAGCTTGTGAATTCGACTATTCAGGCGCACAAGCCTGTAAAGCATTGCGCGAAGAAGGTTACCGCGTGATCTTGGTTAACTCAAATCCAGCCACTATCATGACAGATCCTGAAATGGCTGATGCTACCTACATTGAGCCTATCCACTGGGAAGTGGTAAGGAAAATCATCGAAAAAGAACGCCCTGATGCAGTATTACCGACTATGGGTGGACAAACCGCTTTAAACTGTGCGCTTGATTTAAACAAATATGGTGTGCTTCAAGAGTTTGGTGTTGAAATGATTGGTGCTACGGCAGATGCAATAGATAAAGCTGAAGACCGGGAACGTTTTGATAAAGCCATGAAATCTATTGGTCTAGCGTGTCCCCATGCAGAAATTGCACATACTATTGAACAAGCATTAGACGTTAGTAAACGCATTGGTTTTCCTTGTATTATTCGCCCCTCTTTTACTATGGGCGGTTCTGGTGGTGGTATTGCCTACAACAAACAAGAATTTGAAGAGATATGTGTTCGGGGATTAGATTTATCGCCTACCAGCGAATTGTTAATTGACGAGTCATTAATTGGCTGGAAAGAGTATGAAATGGAAGTGGTCAGAGACAAAGCTGACAACGTTATTATTGTTTGTACCATCGAAAATATTGATCCTATGGGCGTGCATACAGGCGATTCTATTACCGTGGCTCCAGCACAAACCTTGACGGATAAAGAATTTCAAATTATGCGTAATGCTGCCATAGCGGTTTTACGTGAGATTGGTGTGGAAACTGGCGGTTCAAACGTTCAATTTGGTGTGGATCCAGAAACAGGCCGTTTAGTCGTCATTGAGATGAATCCAAGAGTATCTCGTTCTTCTGCTTTGGCATCAAAAGCGACAGGTTTTCCTATTGCGAAAGTCGCGGCTAAATTAGCCATAGGTTACACCTTGGATGAATTAGCTAATGATATCACGGGGGGATTAACCCCAGCTTCGTTCGAACCTACTATTGATTATGTAGTGACTAAAATACCGCGATTTAACTTTGAAAAATTTGCTGGTGCCAATGACCGTTTAACCACACAAATGAAATCTGTGGGTGAGGTAATGGCTATTGGGCGTAACTTACAAGAGTCATTACAAAAAGCGTTACGTGGATTAGAGGTAGGTGTTAAGGGGCTAGACTCTATTATCGATGTTACTGCTCCAAAGGCAAAAACCACCATCATCCGTGAATTGCGTGAGCCGGGTGCTGAGCGTATTTGGTACATTGCTGATGCCATTCGTATGGGCATGTCGGTGGATGAAATATTCGAATTAACCAATATCGACAGATGGTACTTGGTGCAGATTGAAGAATTAATTATCCTTGAACAACAGCTCCACGAGTCAGGTTTATCTTCAATCGACGAAGATTTGATGAAAATACTCAAACGCAAAGGTTTTGCTGATTCTAGAATTGCTGAATTAACCGGTGTAGATGAGTCGGATGTGCGTGATATTCGCCGCGGTTTTGATATTCATCCTGTTTACAAACGGGTCGATACTTGTGCGGCTGAATTCTCTTCTGATACCGCTTATATGTATTCCACTTATGACGAAGAGTGTGAGGCTAACCCAACCGATAATGATAAAATCATGGTGTTGGGTGGTGGTCCAAACCGCATTGGGCAGGGAATTGAATTTGATTATTGTTGTGTTCATGCAGCGTTGGCATTGCGTGAAGATGGTTATGAAACCATTATGGTCAACTGTAACCCAGAAACTGTTTCTACCGATTACGACACCTCGGATCGTTTGTATTTCGAATCAGTGACTTTAGAAGACGTATTAGAAATTGTACGTATCGAAAAACCAAAAGGCGTGATTGTTCAATATGGTGGGCAAACGCCCCTTAAATTAGCACGGGAATTAGAAGCCGCTGGTGTGCCCATCATTGGCACCTCACCAGATGCAATAGATAAAGCAGAAGACCGCGAACGTTTCCAAAAAATGGTTAATAAACTTAACCTGAAGCAGCCAGCTAATGCAACAGTAAGGAATATGGAACAAGCCATCGTTGCTGCTGACAAAATAGGATTCCCATTGGTTGTGCGCCCTTCTTATGTTCTAGGTGGTCGTGCTATGGAAATTGTTTACGATATTAACGACCTTAAACGGTATTTAAACAACGCAGTAAAAGTTTCCAATGACTCACCTGTATTGTTAGACCGCTTCTTAGACGATGCTATCGAAGTCGATGTAGATGCTATTTGCGACGGCAAAGACGTCGTCATTGGTGGCATTATGGAGCATATCGAACAAGCCGGCGTTCACTCCGGTGACTCGGCCTGTTCATTACCTGCTTATTCTTTAAGCTCAGAAGTTCAAGATGTCATGCGTCAGCAAGTGAAATCCATGGCGTTGGAGCTGGGTGTGATAGGTTTGATGAATACCCAATTTGCTGTGAAAGATGGTCAAGTGTATTTAATTGAAGTAAATCCTCGTGCTGCACGAACCGTCCCCTTTGTATCAAAAGCCACGGGTATGGCGCTGGCTAAAATTGGTGCAAGAGTCATGGCCGGTCAGTCACTTGTGTCACAAGGTATTACCAAAGAAATCATTCCTCCGTATTTCTCGGTTAAAGAAGTCGTACTACCTTTTGCTAAGTTCCAAGGTGTTGATCCATTATTGGGGCCAGAAATGCGTTCAACAGGTGAAGTGATGGGCGTAGGTGATAGTTTCGAAGAAGCCTATGCAAAAGCAAACTTAGGTGCCAGTCAACCAATTCCTGTTGGTGGTAAAGCCTTGTTATCTGTTCGTCTAAACGATAAGAATCGGGTAATAGAATTAGGCCAAGCTATGCTTTCCAAAGGTTTCACTATAGAGGCGACGAAAGGTACAGCCACGGTATTAAATAATGCTGGTGTTAAATGTTCCATGGTGAATAAACTCAGCGAAGGTCGTCCAAATATTGTAGATGCCATTAAAAATGGTGAATACTGCTATATTGTTAATACGACCGAAGGGCGTCAAGCGATTGATGACTCTGTATATATTCGTAAAGAAGCATTGTTAAATAAAGTGGCTTACACCACGACTATGAACGCTGCATTCGCAACGGTTAATGCCAATAAAGCTGACGATAGAGCACGAGTCACATCGGTTCAGGATTTACACATGCGTATCCAAGCATCATAATCAAAATAAGGACTGAATATTAACTGGTTGAAAATAGATATTTAGCCCTTATTGATAAATTTACACACAACAAAAAATAAGAGAGTTGTTGATATGACCCTATATCCAATGACAGCTAAGGGAGCAGAATTGCTCCGTGAAGAGTTGAAATATTTAAAATCGGTAAAAAGACCGCAAATTGTTAAGTCTATTGCTGAAGCAAGAGAGCATGGAGACCTGAAAGAAAACGCTGAGTATCATGCTGCGCGTGAACAACAAAGTTTTTGTGAAGGGCGTTTGCAAGATATTGAAGGTAAGTTGTCCAATATTCAAATTATTGATGTCACTAAAATGACTAATAATGGGAAAGTTATTTTTGGTACCACAGTGACTATTATTAATGTGAAAACCGATGAAGAAATCACTTACCGGATAGTGGGTCAGGATGAAGCTGATATCAAGAATAACTTAATTTCAGTGGGCTCGCCTATAGCTAGGGGGTTGATTGGTAAGTCTGTAGACGATATCGCTAATATTCAAACGCCTAAAGGTATGATTGAATTTGAGATAATTGCAGTGGAATACATTTAGACAAGCATTTTAGTCTAAAAGTCAGTAAGAGCCCCTTTGGTTGATTGGCGTTTGTATTCTAAATCTTTCCTTTAAGATTACGGGTATCTATCAACAGCTGCCTTATTTATTTCAACAATTGACATCACCCTGTGTGTATACTTTTGATGTTTCTTTAATCAAATCATTGATATTAGGAATGATGAAAATTTCTTCTGATATTTTTTGTATTATATTAGTCTTCAACATTATCCCCATGATATTTAGGCTGTCAGTATTTCTATGCGCCGGCCGTGATAGTTTAGATATATTCTTGGTATTCCTAAATAGTGGCAATCGTATCAATGATAAAAAAATAGTTGCGTATTGTTCAACAGGTTCCATCGCGGGTGTATCAAAACTATTTACTTGACCTTTAATGACCACTTCAAGTTGATTGAGACGTTACCAGATCTGATGGAATTAATAAGATAAATTAGTATTTACATCTTCAGAGTGAAAAGTTAAACAAGATGAGAAGCACCGTTTTATATGTTACGACAGTACTGATATGGGGTTCTACATGGCTTGCAATCGAATACCAGCTAGGTGTTGTTGCACCTGAAGTATCGTTAGTTTACCGTTTCTCAATTGCTGCATTATTGATGTGGATATATTGCTTAATTAAGCAGTTACCGATGCAATTTAGTATTAAAAATCATTTTTTCTTTATGACATTAGCTTGTTGTAACTTCGGATTTAATTACTTAATTCTGTATTGGGCACAAAATTACTTAACTTCAGCCATGACCTCTATAGCGTTTTCTACATTATTAATAATGAACATTATCAATACCCGAATATTTTTTGGCAGACCTATCGCTCCTCGTATTCTTATCGGCGCAACCTTAGGCCTAGTAGGTATTATTGCTCTGTTTTGGCAAGACATTAAAACCTTAGACTTTGCCAGTGAAGCGATAATCGGTTTGGGGCTTTCGTTAGGCGGTACCTTTGTTGCCTCATTGGGCAATATGACCAGTGTGCGTAATTCAAGCAACAATATTGGTATTATGCAAGGCAATGCATGGGGTATGTTATACGGTAGCTTATTTCTGCTCATCTTTACTTTGAGCAGTGGCTCTGAATTTAGCTTAGATACTAGGCTTCCCTATATTGCTTCTCTTCTGTACCTAAGCATATTTGGTACGGTCATCGCTTTTGCTTGTTATTTTTTATTATTAAAAGACATAGGCCCTGACAAAGCCAGTTACTCTGTGGTGTTGTTCCCTGTGGTAGCTGTGACATTAAGTATGCTGTTTGAAGGGTTTGTTTGGCAAACGAGCACTGTGATTGGTTTTGTTTTGGTACTGATAGGTAATGTGATTGTGCTTACCCCGATGGATAAGATGAGAGTTATATTGGCTGGCACAAAGGGAGTGGAGCAGGGGGGAGGTTAAGGCATTCCTGTTGCGCTATTATAACTTGAGTCAATTATAACGAGAGGACTTTATGATTATAGCTGTTTTGCAAGTTTACCTAATGCCTGACCCGTCACTCGATTCACCGTCCATTCATCCATGGGCTGCGCGCCTAAAGATTGATAGAAATCGATAGCGGGCTTATTCCAATCCAATACCCACCACTCTAAACGCCCACAATTTAATTCTATGGCAAGAGATGCTAAATATCCTAGCAGGATCTTACCTAGTCCTTTGCCTCGCATCGTGGGTTGCACGTACAAGTCTTCTAAATAAATACCTGGGCGACCAAGAAACGTTGAAAAATTATGGAAGTACAACGCAAATGAAACGGCCACGCCATTATATTCACCAATCACCACTTTGGCATATGGTGTTTCGCCAAACAGGCTTTGTTTCAGTGTGGCTTCGTCAGCAATGACTTCATGTAACAGTTTTTCGTAATCGGCCAATTCTCGAATGAACCTAAGGATCAGTCCGGCGTCATTGATGGTTGCTGGGCGAATAGTAAAATGAGGATTGCGGGTTTGAGTGGGCATTTGACTAACTATCCTTCAGTTGCTTTTTATTCCAACAGGCCAAACAAAACATTATTAAAGACAAACACCAAACTGGCCAATCACCAAACGAACGGTATGGGGTATATCCCTTAACTTGTTGGACAACATCACTCAGTACTGCAGCTTCGAACTGAGGTAATCTACTTTGAATTTGACCTCGGTGATCGATAAAAGCGGTGATACCGTTATTGGTTGTACGTAACACGGGTAAACCGAACTCTTTGGCCCGCACTTGTGCAATTTCTAAATGTTGGGCTGGACCATGAGAGCCACCAAACCAAGCATCATTACTAACAGTGATAATAAAGTCAGTGTTGAAGTATAGGTTAGCGGAAATCTGCTTGGGAAAAGCGATCTCGAAGCAGATTGCCGGGGCAAAGTGATACCCCTTTACCTTTAAATTAGATTGTTGATAATCACCTCGGCTAAAGGATGACATGGGCAAGTCAAATATAGGGGCTAAACCACGTATCCAATTTTCTAATGGAATAAATTCGCCTATGGGCAGTAAGTGGTGTTTTGCAAAACGATTAGCATGAAAATAATAGTAGTGGCCGTGTTCATTGGCATCTTCATCATCATCTTTATCATTTTGATGCTTTTGTCCTAAACCGATTAAGTTGTTGTAGGCTTCTTGTGTTTCAAAGTTGTAGTTAACAATACCCGTGATAAGGCCTGTGTTTGTTTGTGCGGCTAGGTTATCTATTTGTTTAATATAATCTGCGGCTAACGGCTCAAGTTTAGGAATAGCCGCTTCAGGCCAAATAATCACATCATTGTTCCAATGATCAGCACTCATATTTTTATATTTGTCCATAGTGGGCTGATCTTGCTCTGGTGTCCATCGCAGGGCTTGCTCTATATTGCCCTGGACCATTGCAATACGGGCACTCTCACCACTTGGTTTTGCCCATTGATATTGGTTTAACGCTACACCTGAAACAAAGAGTACGGTGACAACAATAATACTAGGAAGCCATTTCTTATCAGCTAACCATATAGCAAGTGCCGTGCTAATGAGTACCGTCAAACCTGAAACACCAAACTCGCCAATGACTGGGAACCATCCTGCAAGTGGGCCTTGTATTTGGCTATAACCTAATGAAAGCCAGGGGAAACCAGTTAAAAACCAACTTCTTAGCCACTCAACAGCTAACCAAATAAAGGGCAGAGCAATAGGCCATAATTTATTGGTAAAATATTTATTGACTAAATAACAACTCAGAGCAGGGAATAACGCTAAATAGGCGCTTAACAGCAACATTAAACTGATGGAGCCAATCAGTGGGATCCCACCAAAATCAGCAATGCTCACATGCACCCAACTGACACCTGCACCGAACCAGCCTAAACCGAAAGCAAAACCCAGTTTAAAACTTTGTTTGGGAAATGAGTTACTGAGTAAGTGAATAAGTCCAGTAACGCTTAGGAAGGTAACAAACCATAATGAAAACGGCGCATAAGCCAATGTAAGCATCGCGCCAAAAAGAACAGCTAAAAATAATTTTAAAGAGAATGACATATCACTCTCTTTGTCTATGATACTCAGAGCTACTCTTCCGTTTCTGGTAAGGTCACTTTTAACTGTAATAAGCGTCTTTTATCTGAGTTTGTCACTTTAAATTTAAGTTCACCAATCGTGACTTTTTCATCACGCTCTGGCATATGGCCAAAGGCTTTTAACACAATCCCACCAATGGTATCTGCTTCTTCTTCATCAAATTTGGTTTCGAAAAACTTATTGAAATCTTCTAATGATGTGAGGGCTTTAACTGAGTAGGTGTATTTATTAAGTGGGCGGATCCCATCGTTATCATTTTCTTCCACATCATGTTCGTCTTCAATTTCACCCACTATCAGTTCGAGAATATCTTCAATAGTCACTAATCCTGACACGCCACCATACTCATCTACCACTATTGCCATGTGATAACGTTTTTGTTGAAACTCTTTGAGCAGAACATCGACACGTTTACTCTCGGGAACAATGACCGCTGGGCGAAGAATATTCTTTAATTCAAATTTCTTGGCAGGCATAAAGGCATATTCAAGCAAGTCTTTAGCTAGCAAAATTCCTTCAATATGATCTTTGTCTTCGTTAATAACAGGAAAGCGGGAATGAGCAGAGTCGAGGAGGATAGGTAGAAACTCTTCTACATTTTGGTCAATTTCAATGGTGCGCATTTGTGCTCTTGGGATCATTATCTCCCGTACACGCATTTCGCTCACTTCCATTACCCCTTCAATCATAGCTTTGGTTTGGGGATTAATGACTTCTCGTTCTTCGGCGTCTGTGATGACTTCGAACAATTCTTCTTTGTTTTTCGGCTCTCCCGTAAAAGATTGGACTATTTTCTCAATCCAGCCTTTGTTGACAGAACCGCTAGTAGATGGGGGGGTATCTTCGCTCATGATCTCGTTATTTAGGTTAGTTGTCGTAAGGTTTTAAGCGTTACGAAATATTAAAAATGTATCATTAATGATTTTGGTAGGGATCGTCAATGGCTAATTTTTGTAATATAGCAATTTCAATGCCTTCCATTTCTTTTCTATCGAGCTCTTCTGTGTGGTCATAACCAAGTAAATGCAAGGTGCCATGTATCAACATATGTGCCCAGTGGTGATCTATCACCTTGTTTTGTTCTTTAGATTCTCGTTTGATAACCTGCACGCAAATAACAATATCCCCTAAAAAGTTAGATATCGATTCATCTAAATCAATACCATCAGGTAATACCAGGTCGGGCATTTCAAAAGGAAAGGACAGCACGTTAGTTGCCTTGTCTTTATCACGATATTGTTGATTAAGTTGATGAATTTCTGCATCGTCAACAATGCGCACAGTGATTTCTTTGTTTTCTAGTTGCTGATCAGACAATAAAGTGTCTAGCCACAATTGAAACTTCTCTTTTGAAGGAGTATCAGAACAATCACTGGCAAGTTGTAAATCTAGAATAGCGCTCACAGGTTTTTCACTTAGCGGGATTTTTATGGTTATTGGCAATGGCTTCATTAGAAAGTGATGCTAGCTGTGCTTTTTTTTCTAGTCGTTCTTTTTCTTGTTTGCCTTCATATTCCTCATAAGCCATTACAATACGCCCTACAACGGGATGACGAACTACATCATTAGCACTAAAAAAGTTAAATGATATGCCATTGACATCTTTCAACACTTCAATGCTGTGTCGCAAACCTGAACGGACACCTCGAGGTAAGTCAACTTGTGTAATATCTCCGGTGATCACCGCTTGAGAATTAAAACCAATTCGGGTTAAGAACATTTTCATTTGTTCTACAGTTGTGTTTTGCCCTTCATCCAAAATGATAAAGGCATCATTTAGAGTGCGTCCGCGCATATAGGCCAAAGGCGCAACTTCTATCACACTGCGCTCAATTAATTTTTCAACTTTTTCAAAGCCAAGCATTTCAAATAATGCGTCATATAAAGGGCGCAGGTAAGGGTCGACTTTTTGAGACAAATCACCCGGTAAAAAGCCTAATTTTTCACCGGCTTCTACTGCAGGGCGGGTTAATAATATACGGCGAACTTCTTGACGTTCCAATGCTTCTACAGCGCAAGCGACGGCTAAATAGGTTTTACCGGTACCTGCGGGACCTACACCAAAACTAATATCGTGATTAATGATATTACTCACATATTGAGATTGGTTAGGATTGCGAGGTTTGATGACCCCACGTTTGGTTTTGATATGGATTTCTTTACCATATTGACCTGTTTCGGCACGTTCCAAACATTTTGCCTCTTGAATAGCTAAATGTACTTTGTTTGGCTCGATATCTGGGATCACACCTCGGATTGGTTGCGTTTCCATATACAATAATTTGAGTAATTCTGCCGCACCGCTGGATTGTTGTGATTGCCCCATTACTTTAAATTCATTGTTAATATAAGTGATCTCAACGCCTAAACGGCGTTCAATTTGTTTAATATTGTCATCCAGTGGTCCACACAAGCTGGATAGACGTTTGTGATCTGAAGGCTCTAATACAATTTCACTGCTTACAAGGTTACTCAAATGGTTACTCTCTTTGCTGTATAATTTTGCTGGCGTAACCGACTACACGATGGCAACCTGACCGACCCCTAAGTCATCAACTTTATTTGGGTTTTTAGCTAAAATCGTGTGTGGTGCCAATTCGTTACGTAAGTCCATTTGATCTTCGGTTTTGATCACATGACCTCTTAATGAATTAGCAAACACATCGGTTATTTTAACATCAACAAACTGACCAATCATTTTTGGCATGCCTTCAAAGTTCACTACGCGATTGTTTTCTGTACGTCCTGACAACTCCATTGGATTTTTTTTACTTGGACCTTCCACTAAAATACGTTGCTCGGTATCGACCATGTTACGTGCAATACGCAATGCTTGTTGGGTGATACGTTGTTGCAACAAACTCAAACGTTGTTTTTTGGTTTCTTCAGTGACATCATCAGGTAAGTCAGCTGCTGGTGTGCCGGGGCGTGCGCTATAGATAAAACTAAAACTCAAGTCGAAGTCCATGGCTTGAATTAAGTCCATAGTGGCTTCAAAATCAGCGTTAGTTTCGCCAGGGAAACCGATAATAAAATCAGATGACATGCTCAAGTTAGGACGTATTTTTTTAAGTTTTCTAATCTTAGATTTATACTCAATCGCAGTATGACCGCGTTTCATCAAGTTTAAGATACGATCTGCACCAGATTGAACTGGTAAATGTAAATGATCTACCAGTTCAGGGATTTGTGCGTAAGCATCGATAATGTCGTCAGTAAACTCTACCGGATGAGAGGTGGTATATCGAATTCGGTCAATTCCATTGATAGAAGCGACTAATTCTAATAACTCGGCAAAAGTGCAAATGCTACCGTCGTAATTCGGACCACGAAATGCGTTTACGTTCTGCCCCAACATATTGACTTCACGCACACCTTGTTCAGCCAACTGAGCGATTTCTAGCAATACGTCATCTACCGGGCGGCTGACTTCTTCGCCACGCGTGTAGGGCACTACACAAAAAGTACAATATTTAGAACAACCTTCCATAATGGAAACAAATGCACTGGGACCATCTGCCTTGGGCTCGGGAAGACGATCAAACTTTTCAATTTCTGGAAAACTAATGTCGATGACAGATTTGCTACCACCTTTAATTTGATTGATCATTTCTGGTAAGCGATGCAGGGTCTGTGGGCCAAAAACAAGGTCAACAAATGGCGCACGTTTACGGATGGTTTTACCTTCTTGTGATGCCACGCATCCACCAACGCCAATAATGAGATTTGGTTTGTCTTTTTTCAGGTTTTTCCAGCGGCCTAATTGATGAAATACCTTTTCTTGCGCTTTCTCACGAATTGAGCAGGTATTAAGCAATATAATATCCGCGTCTTCAGCTGTGTCTGTGGCTTGATAACCATGTGTCGAATTCAATAGGTCGGCCATTTTTTCCGAGTCATACTCGTTCATTTGGCAACCCCAGGTTTTAATAAATAGCTTTTTTGTCATAGCGGATTGTATTTACCTTAGGCAATCATTTTGTGTTGTCACTTAAAAGACATCGAGTCTTAACAAGTCACTAAAATCTAACATTGCATTTTACGGGTTATTTGACCTAACCGCCACTTTTACCCGAAATTTATCTGGATAAATGCGAACAAAAGAAAGAATAATCGAATGGACAGTCTAAAAAGCAAAATTAACGGTCGCTGCTATTTTTCAGATACCCACAAATGGCTTAGCTTGCTATGCTATTCCTTTAGACAAACTTGAAATATTAAGAACTCTCTATGCAAACGCAACAAAATTTACAAAAACTCGCCATTGGTAATATTGAAGTGGCTAATGACAAGCCTTTTGTGCTTTTTGGTGGCATGAATGTGTTGGAGTCTCGCGATATGGCAATGCGTATTGCAGAACATTATAAAGAAGTGACCGATAGGCTTGGTATTCCTTATGTGTTTAAAGCGTCGTTTGATAAAGCTAATCGTTCATCTGTAAATGCCTATCGTGGCCCAGGAATGGAAGAGGGACTCAAAATATTTGAAGAAATCAAACACACTTTTGACGTGCCTTTGATAACAGATGTTCACGAGTCTTACCAAGCCGCACCTGTGGCTGAAGTAGTGAACGTGATCCAATTACCTGCATTCTTAGCTCGTCAAACTGATTTGGTTGTCGCCATGGCAAAAACTGGCGCTATTATTAATGTTAAAAAACCACAATTTTTAGCCGCTCATGAAATGCGTCATATCATCACTAAATTTGGTGAGGCGGGTAATGATAAAATTATCTTGTGTGAACGAGGCTCTTGTTATGGTTATAACAACTTAGTGGTTGATATGTTGGCTATGGATGAAATGAAAGCCTATGCACCGGTTATTTTTGACGCCACCCATGCTTTACAAAAACCTGGGGGACGGACTGATTCGGCTGATGGTCGTCGTGCTCAAGCGGCACAGCTTGCCAGAAGCGGTATGGCGTTAGGATTGGCTGGGTTATTTATTGAGGCACATCCCAATCCTAATGAAGCTAAATGTGATGGACCTTGCGCATTGGCTTTGGATAAATTGGAACCGTATTTACAACAAATGAAAGCATTAGACGAATTAGTGAAAGGCTTTGCACCTCTTGATACCAGTGCTGACTAGTAATTAATGTGTTCGAATATTTGCTGTACTAGGCTCATTCGGCTCATTCGGCTTTTTCGGCGAGTTTAGCACATGTTGCCCTGCACAGCGATAACTGGCTAATAGGCGTTAACAAGTTATTAAGAATTCAAATTTATTCTGCGATGACAACCTTAAATTTGAATTCTGGTAATGTTTCACCCACGTTTAGCACTATTTCATTTGTTTGTGATTGAAGTGTGTCAATATTAAGTTGTTTGACAACATCTGTTTTAATGAAAGAAGCTTGAATGTTTGCTAGCATCGTGATCAGATTATTATCTATTTCAGTTTCAATGTTGATCCCAATTGAACTTTTAAGTTGAATGGTAGAACGATTAGAGCTCAACTCTGCTTTAGCCGTTTGGGTAAAAAGTACAGAGACTAAAATAGCCAATAATGTATTAGTTGTTTTCATTTTGTTAACCTTTGGTTTGGTAATGTAAAAAATCATAAGTTTTTTTGTATGTTAATTCTGTTGTGTTGCCGTTATTTATTGTTTTAAAACAATAAATATTTACCACGAATCGAATTGTATACTTATGTTTAAACCTATTGAAATGACATTTTCTATGCTTGTGGATTAGAAAAACTAATGCTTTAATGGCGCCTGAAATATTATTAGTTGACTACTTACCCATGAACCGCAGATTACCCCCTCTTAACTCCCTTAAAGCCTTCGAAGTCGCTGCTAGGCATCTCAGTTTTACCCGCGCCGCTGATGAATTATTTGTTACTCAAGCCGCCGTTAGTCATCAAATAAAAGCATTGGAAGAGTTTTTATCCATGAAACTTTTTGTTCGCAAAAATCGTGCGTTGTTTTTGACTGAAGAAGGCCAGAGTTATTACCTTGAATTGAAAGAAATTTTTCAGTCGTTAAATGATGCTACTGAGCGATTAGTGGCAAAAGGGGGAAAGGGAGCCATTACTGTGGCGTTACAAACAAGTTTTGCAATTCAGTGGTTAGTGCCTAGGATCAGCAAATTTAGTCAGTTAAATCCAGATATCGATCTTCGCATAAAAGCCGTAGATGGTGATGAGGGATTTTTAACCGATGATGTGGATGTCGCTATTTATTTTGGCAAGGGCAAATGGTCAGGCCTAGCAGCTGATAAGTTACATACTGAATATCTCACTCCTATGTGTTCTCCTCTATTGATCCAAGGAGATAAACCCCTAAGGCAGTTGGACGATCTTTCACAACATACGTTATTGCACGACTCTTCCAGAGATGCTTGGCAGGAGTGGATACGACACTTCAACGTATCGGGAGTGAATGTTAATCACGGCCCAATTTTTAGTCACTCTTTGCTAGTTCAACAAGTGGCAGCTTTAGGGCAAGGGATTGCACTAGGATACAGTTTTTTAGCCAGACCAGAAATTGAAGCGGGACGATTGATCTGTCCATTCGAAGAAAAGTTAATTACTAAAAGTGCTTATTATTTAGTCTGTCATCAATCTCAGGCTGATTTAGGCAAAATCACTGCATTTCGAGAATGGTTATTGGCACAAGTAAAAGAAGAACAAGATGAACAAGACTTTGAATAATATGGCTAAAGAGCCCGTAGCTAGTTTTGTTTTTGCCCACGGTGCAGGTGCGGGGCAAAATAGTGAATTTATGCAGTTAATGGCCGAGGGATTATCAAAACACAGCATTAATGTAGTGCGTTTCAATTTTGCTTATATGCAATTGGCCGAAGAGTTAGGTAAAAGGCGTCCGCCTGAACGGGCTGATAAATTGCTCGCTCACTTTAATGCTGTACTAAGTGATGTTGACAGCAGTTTCCCCATCTTTATTGGTGGCAAATCGATGGGCGGGCGAATGGCAAGCATGTTGTTACAAGAGTCAAAAGCGCTTGGCTGTATTTGTATGGGATACCCATTTCATCCACCGGGTCAATCTGAGAAATTACGTACTGCTCATTTAGAAACGATTAATAAACCCGTACTGATTTTACAGGGTGAACGGGACACCTTTGGTACACGTGAAGAGATCAGTTCATATAATTTATCTACACAGGTTCAAGTGAGTTATCTAACGGATGGCGATCATAGTTTTAAACCGCGTAAGGCTTCTGGCTTCTCTCTTGATGGTCATATCAATCTAGCGATTATCCAAACTGCTGAATTTATTAAGTCGCATATCTGAATAGACTTTGTTTTACATGCCTAACTTAATCTGCCCTTAAATTTCAATACAGACCACACCCAGAGCACAGAAAAATGACCGGCTGTAGGATGCCAAAAGAAGTGGTTGCTGCTGTAATGGCATAGACAGCTAAATAGCTGACTAAAGTTTACTCTTGTATCTTAAACCCGTGCAAAACATAAGCTATGTTTTACACTATCCAAGGTGATTGGATAGAGGGGTAGAGACACTGCAATTGCTCTTAGTGCTTACCATTCTGTGGATCAGATTAGTGCCTACCTCTCACCATTAACGTCTTAAAATGCGAACAGTATCTTGTGCACAGTCTGAAGCTGTAGCACGAATAGCGACAAGAATGCAGTTGACGTTAACTTATCCAATCAAAATTAGTGTATCTCAACGTAAGGGCTACTTCATGATATTTGTGGGTATTGATATATCTAAATTAACTTTTGATGTGGCCGTGTTGATGGATGGTAAGTATATGAGTCGTCAATTTAAGAACAAGCAGTCTGGTTTTTTAAAATTCTCACAATGGATAAAGTCATTTAAAAACCCGGCCTATTTCTGTTTAGAAGCAACGGGGATTTATGGTTTGGCATTAGCTAAGCATTTATATCAAACCAACCAAAAGGTCATTGTTGCCAATCCACTCCAAACCCATGCGTTTGCTAAAATGGAAATGGCGAGAAATAAGACAGATAAAGCCGATGCGATGAGTATTGCTCGCTATTGTCAGTACTTATTTAATAGCGCAGTGATTGACAAAGGCCTCTTCATACCAAGGTCTGCGGCATTTTAACGGGTACAGCTTCTTGTTACACGCCTAGATCAGTTAAGTAAGATGAAAAGCCAGGAAAACAATCGTTTGGGTGTGAGCTTAGATAAGGCAGCTGCAAACTCCATTGAGTCGGTGCTGACTTTTATTGATAAACAAATAGAGGTCATTAAAAAAGAAATAACCATGATTATTAAGCAGGATGAGCCACTAACCGTTCAGCTTAAGTTACTCGTTAGTATTAATGGTAATGGGGACAAAACAGCATGGGCATTGCTAGCGTATATAAGTGATATTTCTTTATTTGAAAACTCAAAACAGATAAGTAGTTATGCCGGGCTCAACCCAAGCATTGATCAACCTGGAACCAGTCTTAATCGTTCCAGCTTATCAAAGACAGGGAGTGCTTGATTACGTAAATCATTGTATATGCCAGCCATGGTTGCCGTCAGATATAACCCATTAATGCTCGCTTTTTATAATAAACTTTTAACCAAAGGTAAGCCTAAAAAAGTAGCTTTGATCGCGGTGATGCGAAAATTACTGGTACTGGCTTTCGGGTATTGAAATCAGGAAAAATGTTTAATATAAATTATCAACATTAATCAGATTTGGGCTTGATCATCAAGACAGTATCTGACCCCATAAGTTTCTTTATAGTTTTTAAATAGTTTGTGCCAATAGCCGACAGTCATGGCTCACCCTTTTGATTAGTGGTTGTAGTAGTAAGGAGTCAGTCGATGGAATTTATTGTATGACTCCTTGAAGCGATCACCAGCCAGCTTGGATTTAATCATTTTACTGCGATTAGAGCGAAGTAATAGATTAAATTAAGGTGTTCGGTGTTAAACTGATTTAATGCTGTTGCCCGAACTAGTACTTGAGGTTGCTTGGGTCTGTTTTTTATGAGGCTAGAGCAATATTTTTTTTGTCATGGATGTAAAATTAAGGGGGAATGATGTCAACGCTTCGAACCAGCAGGCAAGCATCGGTGTAATTAAGGAATGTAGTTATGGCTTTACATGTTTAGTATTAACTTTTACCGGTCTTTAACCAATAATCGGCCTTACCGACACTCAGGTGCAAAGTAATTCATGGTTGAAAAAAAAAGGACTGAGGTGGCGCAACAACTTCAAGGTCAAAAAGACCGTAAGTCCGACTCCCTCGAGCAATTTCCGATTGTAGGCATAGGCGCCTCAGCTGGCGGTCTGGCCGCATTTAAAGCCTTCTTTGCTGGATTACCAAGCGATGTTGAGCCCAACATGGCCTTTATTCTGGTGCAGCATTTAGCCCCAGACCATAAAAGTATTCTCACTGAAATAGTACGGCAATACACCCGCATGAAGGTGTTTGAAGTTGTCGATAGGGACGAGGGGGTTCAGGTGCGCATGAATTGCGCCTATATCATACCGCCCAATCACAATATGGCTTTTGTTAATGGCAAGTTGCACCTGTCCATCCCGACTGGGCCGCGGGGTCAACCAATGATGATTGATTTCTTTTTTCGTTCACTGGCCGTCGACCAAGGTGGTCACGCCATCGGTATCATACTGTCAGGCACTGGCAGCGATGGGACTCTGGGGGTAAGGGCGATCAAGGGTGAAGGAGGCATGGTAATGGTGCAAAGCTCTGAAACTGCTGAATTCGACGGCATGCCGAACAATGCTATCGCCACCGGTCTGGTTGATTACCAGTTGAACGCAGGGGACATGGGCCCCGCACTCATCGCTTATGTAAAGTATGGCTATGAGCAGCGTTCCATGCACGTCGAAGAGTTTAAGACTCAAAACTCGTTGATGGAAGTGTTTAGGTTATTGCGGGAACAGACCAACCACGATTTTTCCCAGTACAAACCCAACACGGTTAACCGGCGTATTGAGCGAAGGATGGCGGTGCATCAAATCGACAGCATTGAAAAATATGTCGTATATTTGCAGAGAAACCGGCAGGAAGTAGAGCATTTGTTTCGGGATTTATTGATTGGTGTGACCCACTTTTTTCGCGACAATGCGGCATTTGACGATCTTGAAACCCAAGTAATAGCTCAACTTTTTGACGATCGGCCGCTGAATTCCCCGATCAGGGTTTGGGTAGCTGGCTGCTCAACCGGTGAGGAAGCTTATTCCATCGCCATCCTTATCTACGAAAAACTGGCCTTACTCAAAAAGAACTATGAAGTACAGATTTTTGCCACAGACATTGACCCTAAAGCAATTGAGACAGCACGACGCGGGCTTTATTCAGCCAGCGTAGCGGTGGATATATCAAGTGAGCGGCTGTCGCGTTTTTTTATTGCCGAGGGTAAGGGCGAGGACGTTATGTATCGCTTACATAAAAACATTCGTGACATGTTAATTTTTTCTGCCCAGGACATTATTAGAGACCCGCCTTTCTCCAAACTCGACCTGATCAGCTGCCGCAATCTACTGATCTATTTGAACACTGACTTACAGCACAAAGTCATACCGATGTTTCATTATGCACTGAATTCTGGTGGCTTTTTGTTTTTAGGTAGCTCGGAAGGTATCAATGACTTTTCCGATTTATTTACGGTCAAGGAAAGGCAGTCAAAGATTTTTAGACGCAAGGAAAATTTTCATGCTCAGCATCGCCTGACATTTTCACGCTTAATGACGCCATCTACGCGAGTCCCACACACTATCAAAACCATTGCGAACATCTCCCCTGATGATGACAAAGTATCGCTGCGGGCGTTAACCGAACAAACCTTGTTGAAACACATCAAATCGGCCTGCGCGCTGGTCAATGCCGGTGGTGATATTTTCTATCTATTTGGACGAACGGGTATGTATCTGGAACCTTCAGCCGGGGAAACCATTGTTAACAACATCCTTAAAATGGCGCGCCAGGGTTTACAGTACGAGCTATCTGCGTCTTTGCATCAGGCGGCCCTCAAACAAGTCATCATTCACTCCCCGGGGCTGCGGGTTAAAACCAATGGCGACTTCACAACTGTCAACTTGACTATTCGACCCACAGTAACACCGCCCAACAAAAAATCGGACAATGCCTTATATTTGGTCATCCTGGATATGGTCCCAGTGGGCGAACAAGGTCCTACTTTACATCCTGCCAACAGCACGGACAGCGAAGTCACAGCGGGAAACATACCGGACGATAAGGCCAGTATCGCCGCTCTGATGCAGGAATTACAATGCAAAGAAGAATATCTTCATGCGATTAATGAGGAGCTGGAGGTGTCCAATGAAGAGCTTAAATCCTCCAATGAAGAAATGCAGTCGATCAACGAAGAGCTGCAATCGTCCAATGAGGAACTGGAAACCTCCAAAGAAGAATTGCAATCGGTCAATGAAGAGTTGTCTACGGTGAACGTTGAGCTGCAAAGCAAGATGGCCGATCTGACGCGTGCAAATAACGACATGAACAATTTATTGGCCGGTACCGGTATCGCCACTGTTTTCGTCGATCTTAATCTGCGTATTATGCGCTTCACTCCCGCCGCCACCAGCATTATCAACTTGATCGCCAGTGATGAAGGGCGACCGTTGGCGCATATTGTCACTAATTTGCATAACAGCGAGGCATTGTTAAGGAATATTCAAGCCGTGTTAGACACCTTGATCCCCAGTGTTATGGATGTTGAAACCATCTCGAACAAGTGGTTCACAATGCGTATTTTGCCTTACCGTACCCTCAACAACTCTATCGAAGGGGCGGTACTTACCTTTGTTGATATCACCGAGGCAAAGCACACCCGTGAGGCCTTGCAGCAAAGCAATGATGTCACGCATCTGGGCACTCTACTGCAACATGCCCGTGACGCCATCACAGTGCAAGACCTCACAGGCCAAACTCTGGCCTGGAACCACGCCGCCACCCAGCTCTATGGCTGGAGTGAAGAGGAGGCACTGTCACTTAATGTGCAGCAACGTATTCCTAAAATGCAACAAAAAGATGCGCTGAGCAAGCTCAAGCAACTTAGCAACGATGATGAAATCGAGCCGTATCGAACCCAACGACTCAACAAAGCGGGGCTTACGCTAGACATATGGATGACGGCCACCGCTTTACTCAATGAGAGTGGAGAGCTGTACGGCGTTGCAACCATGGAGCAGTTCTTAAAAGGAAATAATAGTGACTAAGGGAAAAAGTATTCTACCCGGCCAGTTCAATAGCCTTCTGGCTTCGCACCTGCCTCCCAAATTACTGCGCGAACGGGCCGAAACCGTTGAGCGTGAACGAAGCCCACTATGGCCTGAAGAGCTGAATAAACTCAGTGTCGCTACTGCCAATGAAATTATTCATGAATTGCGTGTGCATCAAATCGAACTAGAAATGCAGAATGACAGTTTGCATCTTGCTCAGGAATTGCTGGCACAGTCTCAGGCACGCTATGTGGCATTGTATGACTTGGCTCCGGTGGCTTACTGTACGGTCGATAGCAACGGAGTGATCCTGCAAGCCAATCTCACCGCTGCTAGTCTGCTGGGCGTTAGCAGAGAAACCTTATTGCAACAGTCACTGTCTGCTTTTGTCGTCAACGAAGATGAAGATAACTTTTACCTGTTTAGACATAAAACCCTGAACAGCGAAAAGAATGTTTCGACAATATGCGAACTGAAAATACGGCGTTCGGACAATACGCTTTTTTGGGCACACCTAGTTGGCGTATGTGTGCCTGAAGAAGACGGTGCGAAAGTGCTGCGTATCGTATTTAACGATGTAAGCGCACAGCACCATGACGCAGAAGAAATTCGTCGCCTGGCTTTTTTTGACCCGTTGACAAGCTTGCCTAATCGACGCTTGCTGTTGGACAGACTATCCCATGCTCTATATACCACTAGCCGAAGCGGACACTATGCAGCACTCATATTTCTGGATCTTGACCATTTTAAATTGCTAAATGACTCTCTGGGCCATGGCATGGGCGACTTGCTGTTGCAGCAGGTCGCCAACCGTTTAAAGAACTGTGTACGCGAGGGCGATAGTCTCGCACGACTCGGTGGTGACGAGTTTGTGGTGTTACTGGAAGCTCTAGATCAGAATGATAAAAACGCGGCAATGCAGGCCGAGGCAATAGCCAGAAAAATATTGTATGTACTGGGCAAAGATTACTTATTGCATCAGCAAACTTACACCATCACCGCCAGTCTTGGCATCATAATGTTTATGCACAACCACAGTGAAATGGACGAATTGTTCAAGCATGCCGATATCGCCATGTATCAAGCGAAGGCAGCAGGGCGCAATACCTTGCGCTTTTTTGACCCAAGTATGCAGGCGGCGGCGGAAGTACGCAGTGCCCTCGAACAAGATCTAAGCCGAGGCCTGAGGCAGAATGAGTTTGTCCAGCACTATCAAATCCAAACCACCAGTGATGGCAGTGTCATAGGTGCAGAAGCGCTGCTGCGCTGGAACAATTCACAGCATCGTATGGTTCCGCCAACGCAGCTATTTCAACTAGCTGAAGAAACACGTCTGATTTTACCTATAGGCCAATGGGTACTGGAAACCGCTTGTGCACAATTGGTGAAATGGTCACGACAACCGGAGCAAAGTAAATGGAGCATGGCGGTGAACGTCAGCGCCTTGCAGTTATCGCAAGATGATTTTGTCGCCAGTATCACCCGTGTGTTAACAAAAAGCGGGGCCAATCCTCACTTGCTCAAGCTGGAACTAACCGAGACTATGCTGGCAAACGATATCGCCGGCATTATTGAGAAGATGAAAGCCCTAAAAAAGCTAGGTGTATGTTTCTCACTGGATGATTTTGGTACTGGCTTCTCATCGCTGTCCTACCTCAAGCATTTGCCGCTGGAGCAGCTTAAAATTGATCAGTCATTTGTTACTGATCTGTTGACTGACCCCAGCGATGCTATGATCTGTCAGACTATTATCGCACTGGGCCATAACCTGGGCTTGAATGTCATTGCCGAGGGTGTTGAAAGCAAAGCCCAGTTCGACTTTTTGGCTGGCATCGGCTGTGATGCGTTTCAGGGTTTCTATTTTGGCTACCCTGTCGAAGCAAGCGCACTGCAATTGGATTAGGGAATAATTCACAGTGATAATCCATCTTTTGACTATTATGTCTATAGCTGAGCTAGAGTATAGGTAAAAACAAAATGTCATTTTCCATATTGACATCTATTTTATTTTTTAAGGGAGTAAAATCGGCTATTTTCGTCTTTTACTTAACCTTTTTTATGTAATTCATAATTCGGAATTCAAAACAAGCGCCTCCCACTGTTTTACAAACCAGTCTTGAATATTGCTTTTGTTTATAGTTATAAACGGCTTTTATTCAAACACACTTATTTGAGGCTGTGAACTATTTGGGGGGTAAAGCTTTGTTCAATGTCTGCTGATCGCTCATTGCAACCCGTTAGGTTTAATTGGGATTTATTGTCCAGAAATGATGGATATTTATCTTTTTAGCGAAGCCGCAATTTTCTTTTTCCCTGTGCTTGTTTGTCCTTTGTGATACCAATGCTTTTAGTTTTACATATGGATGAATATATAGAAGTCGGGGGGTATGACTGATTGCACTCACGCAACCCTTAGAATGGGTCGTGATCAGTGCTGGTAGAATGTAGAATTGAAGGTTGAATAATGAGCGGCTGTAGGATGCCCAAAGGACTGGTAGCTTTGGTTATGGCATAGAACAGCCAAATAGTTGACTAAAGTATACTCTGCCCCAGAAATTTTAGGTGGTGTTATGATTCGTCGATTGTGTAAAAGTACCATTTAACTGGTGTATCCTCTGACTCAGTTTGTCATCCTGTGTCTCAACAAAAATAGGGTAATGATTACTCATTAAACAATCCGCGTAAACAACCCAATTGTAGCGTTCACACACGACAGATAAAATCGCAGAATCAACTAAAATTATCAATCTGAAAATAGATTGGGTAATTGCTATTACCCCGTGTCGAAATATGATGATGCGCACCGTTAAACACTATTCATAATAGCCCATTCATTTTTATCATCTAAGCTCGATATGTATTAAATCACCATATTTTAAAAAAGAAACCTATGCAAAATTAAAGACCTGAATTTGAGGTATAACCTAAATTTAAGCATCAAATTTTACAACTGTATAAACCACTGTATATAATGGGTCCAATGTTTACAACTAGTGTCCTCCAATGCGCAAATCTCCAAAAGAATTACCAGAAAAATATTATCATGCTCATTTTAATGAGTTTATTCATTTTATTACCCAACAATGTGCGCACTTGCTAGACCAAGAACACCAAGAGTTTTTAAGTTGTTATCAGCAATTATGCCATGACGCTCAGTGCATGTTTGTCAGGGTCATCAATCGGCAAGGTTTGTTTATTACCTTAAATAAAATGTTTTATCACGAGATCAACGAATGCCTAGGTCAATTGGCTGTACTGGAGCAAGCATATTTATTACAGAAATTAGAACCTGACGATGTCCAAGTTTGGCTGCAACAATTAACGAAAATACAGTTGCTTGAAATTTTAGAGCAGTATGCTGTCAGTGGAGTTACAAAAAGTGCTTCAAAACAGGTTTTGTTGGATCAAGTGATTCATTCCTGCACGAATACTCAATGCCTCTCCTCAGATCTTGCACAGCAATTTCGAGTCAAAAACTTTGAGTCCCGTTTGGCCTATTTATTATTTTTATTTTTTGGTGATACCAGTAGTGGATTAGATAAGTTTTCGATGCGTGATCTTGGAGTATTAAAAACACGTCAAAATATTCCAAAACCTACTGCAAGATTTGATAACTTGGAACAGGCTAAGAGTGTTTTCTTTTATAGTTATAAGCTTGGGCAACTCAATTGTAATGATCTAGACATACAGAAATATGCAGTAAGTAACCTCAGCACATTTAAACATCCTGAACCTGCCATCAACTGTGCACAATCTAAACAACTTCAGGGTGAATTTTTCTATCTCTTAGGTAAACAATTATTGCCTGAGTATCCTATGTTAGCAATGGAATATCTTTGTGCATCCACTCATCATAAAGCGCAAGAAAAATGGCTAAGAGAACTCTACAAGTTGGGCGAAAAAGATAGGGTTAAAACTGAGTTAGAAAACATTATTGATAACTCTTTAGATGATACTTTATTACTTTTCGCTGAAGACTTTTATGAACGCAAGTTTCATCAAGTAAAAGTCAGTAAATTAACTCAAAAACTACGAAATGACAGTTATAAATTAGTTATAGATGAAATACATAAAGACCAAGTGGAAAAGGGTGTTAAATACTATTACCAGAATTTAGGAGCGACTGCTTTAAGGACTGAAAACCGTCTGTTTAACGCTTTGTTTGGCCTGACATTTTGGCAGGAGCTGTTTAATCAGCAAGTCGATTCAATAGCAACAGAGTTTGATCGTAGACCTAAAGTAGTCAAGGAAAATACGATTTATGAAATGTTAGCGGAGGCCATCGAGCAGCGGCTACTGATGTTTTCTAAGCCACAAAATGCCATTGCCTATCTAACAAAGATAGCCGCGCAGTATTATGGTCAACCTAATGGCATGTTCCGTTGGAATACTCAGATTATACAGATCATATCAATTTTTTTAAACGCGGCCCCATCAGAGTCTGTTGTGGTTCATTTAAGAGCGATGGCTCAAAATTACCATGGCCTGAATGATGGTTATCCAGACTTAATGATCATAGAAAATGGAGAACTCCGATTCGAGGAGGTAAAAGCACCGGGTGACAGTATCCGACCCAACCAATACGTAAGCATGAACGCATTGCAATACGCTGGGTTTGATGTACGAATTTGTAGAGTCAAATGGTTTGTCGATCCTATGCAGACTTATGTCGTGGTTGATGTAGAGACTACCGGGGGTAGACAACCACAACATCGCATTACTGAAATTGGTGCAGTGAAAATGATTAATGGTGAAATAGTCGATACTTGGAGTAGTCTGATAAATCCACAAAGACATATTTCAAAGTTTATTACTAAATTCACGGGTATCAGTAATGATATGGTCAAAGATGCTCCTTTATTTAGTGAAGTCGCTGATAGTCTCAGTGAGTTTATGCAAAATTGCGTATTTGTAGCGCATAATGTCAACTTTGATTACGGATTTTTTAAACAAGAATATCAGCGCATTGATCGTTATTTTAAAATGCCTAAATTATGCACGGTAAGAGAAACAAGAAAATACTTCCCTGGACTTAAGTCCTATTCCCTAGGCAATTTATGTGCAACTTTTGAAATCCCATTGGAAAGTCACCATCGTGCTTTGTGTGACGCAGAGGCGGCAGCGGCACTTTTAAAAATGATCCTCAACAAAAAATCAATATAGATAATTAGGTAAAATCAAATAGCCTTTGATTTTACCTAATTAAGCTCTTATTTATCTTTTCAGTGTTTCATTTTTATCATTTTGACAGGCATGGCCTTTGGCGCAAATTTACTAACTTTGTGCAAGCTCATGTTTGATTATCAACAATTGTTAACTATCAGACAATTAAGCTTGCCATTTGCTAAGTGGCCCTTGTTACATGGTGCAGTCACTTATAGTTGATATATTATACTTTCGACTGTTGTTTGGTCTTTTTACAATGGCAAGCCCGGCTTTGTTTTTGATGTTTGCCTCTGCGCTTCTTAAATTGACTGAAAGCCACCAAAAGTGTCATTTAGGGCATTATATTGGGTTGGGTTGGGTGTGTATATCTTTGGGAATTGATGTGACATTTTTCGCTACTGATAGAGGTACAACTGGCGTTATCAAGCATACTGGCTTTCACAAATGCCAAAGCGTCCAGTACACCTCCAAGGTTGGAATAGATACATTGGAGTCTTTAAGTGGTTTTTGTTGGGTTTAGATTAGGATCTGTTGGTTTATCTTCACTAATAAGACTGATAATTCGCCAGTCAGATTTGGGGTGGGTATCGGTCAGGCTAGTATACATTGTTACCCTTCCATTAGGTTCAATGGTACTTAATGCAATGGCACGCCCTTCATAATGTTTCTGGTAGTCGTCAAAGGTAAATTCGTCTGACAAACGTGTTGTCTTGATAGTCGCACCTTTAGCCGCGTAACCTGCCAATTTCGCATAGGTGATGCCATCATCGAACAGGCATAGTTTAGCAGCATAAGACTCTGAAACCTGGTGGCTTGCGCGCTGCTGGTTTTCATTAGCACTAAGGCCTAACACACTGCCTTTGCCCATTTCATGTTCAAAATGATAGGTTACCAGTGGGTTGAGTTGTTTGTAGGGCGACATAACCAACACAGTGCCAAATAAAGATAAATCTAAACTGCGTTCAGCATGTTCAGACATGGGGTTACCGAAGTAGGATGGGATATTGTCCATACGCGCCAACCTAATCGCTTCCCAGTTTGTATCGGCCAAGTGCACAGTAACATTTTGCACAATCAATTCTTTGGCAAATAATCTTGAAAATAACCCCCCTCCAAAAATCAAAAAACCATAAGGGGCAGGAGCTCTTTGACCGAGGCATTTAGCGACTTTAACCGAAGTAAGGCTTTGAATGACGACTGTAACAATGATAACCAAAAACACCAAGGGTACTAATAATTCAAATTGGCCGTAATCTAACGCCTCTAATTTCAATGCAAACAAAGCAGATACCGCTGCTGCTACTATACCCCGGGGTGCAATCCAGCTAAGAAGTGCCACTTCACGCCAATTTAAATTTGTCCCCAAGGACGATATAAATACAGATATTGGCCTAGCAACAAACATGATCACCAGCAAGACTACGACTGATCCCCAGCCTAAGTTAAGCATAGCGCTGAGTTCAATTCTTGAGGCTAGAAGAATAAACAATCCAGAAATCAATAATACACTTAAGGTTTCTTTAAATTCCAAAATATCATCGACTTCGACCCGTTTCATATTCGCCAACCATATACCCATGATTGTGACTGTTAATAAACCAGACTCGTGAGCAATCATATTAGAGCTTTCAAATGCACCCAACATTAAGGTTAATACTGCGGTATTCACTAAATAGTGCGGTATCCAGTTATTACGTAAAATAATGCCCATTAGGTAGCCCGAAAGGGCGCCAAAAACAACGCCGACTGAAATGGTTTTAGCAAAAGCAAATAAGGTATGACTTAGCGCATTTTGGGTAGACACTATGTATTCAAATACTAATACTGCTAACAATGCACCAATTGGGTCGATGACTATGCCTTCCCAGCGTAAAATGTTAGCTATTTTAGTGCTGGGTCTCACGGTTCGTAACATAGGTACAATCACCGTGGGTCCTGTTACGGTAACAATAGCACCAAACAAAAATGCCATCTCCCAAGACATACCCATAGCATAATGAGCAATAGGAGCGGCAATTATCCAAGTGATCAGGGCACCAACTGTGCACAGATTGCGAACCATTGAACCATGCCCTCCTAAATCTTTAAATTTCAGAGTCAGTGAACCTTCAAACAAAATAATAGCGACCGACAGAGACACTATTGGGAAGAGTAAGTCACCAAATAATATGTCCGCATTAATAATACCGGTTACTGGACCAACAATAATCCCTGCAATTAATAGCGGTAAAATAGCCGGAAGTTTTATTTTGTAAGCCAAAAATTGGCAGGTAATGGAAATAAGTCCCACCGCCACTAAGGAGATAATTGGATCGTTCAAGTGAATCCTAAACCATTTAATATGTTTAAGACTTAGCTCATCACAGATAAGTAATTAAAATCAACCCATTAAACTCGATTTAGTTGTTAGTGATCAGGTAAACCATCACTAATATATTGTTCTGAGAATTAATCACTAGTAGAAAGTGTTAGTCCACTGCTTTTAGTTTGGTTAATACTTGCTGAAGTTGATATTTTTTGAGGCTGTAACAAATTTTGTGTAACTGCTTATCATAAATTACTCTATTGAGAGTTAAGGATAGGCAGATGCAAATGAACAGAAAAGAACTTGAAGCTTTCGCTAAAGAAGCGGCCAAAGGCATTAAAACCCCAGAAGACCTGAATGATTTCAGTCGAATGCTGAAGAAAATAACCGTTGAAGCTGCATTAAACGCTGAGATGGATGAGCATTTAGGCTACGAGAAACATGCTAAATCAGTAGTCAAAAATAGTCGTAATGGCATGACTTCTAAGCGTATAAAAACGGAAGATGGTGAGTTCGACCTCGACACACCACGTGATCGTGATGGCTCTTTTGAGCCTAAGTTGGTCAAAAAAAATCAGTCTCGATTTACGTCCATGGATGAGAAAATTCTTTGGCTGTATGCTCAAGGCATGAGTACAAGGGAAATCGTTCAAGCCTTTGATGAATGGTACGGGGCAGACATCTCACCCACGCTTATATCGAGAGTGACTAACGCCGTCATCGACAAAGTCGTTGAATGGCAATCACGACCGCTCGACCCCATTTATCCGATTATTTATCTCGATTGTCTTGTGGTGAAAATTCGCCAAGATAAACGTGTTATCAATAAATCCATCTTCCTTGCGCTTGGTATTAATACCGAAGGCCACAAAGAGCTAATGGGCATGTGGGTAGCCGAGAACGAAGGCGCTAAGTTCTGGTTGAGTGTGCTGACTGAGCTGCAACATCGTGGTGTAGAAGATATCCTAATTGCCTGTGTAGATGGCCTCAAAGGCTTCCCTGATGCGATTAACGCAGTGTTTCCACAAACCCATGTTCAGCTTTGTATCGTGCACATGGTGCGTAACTCACTTAAATACGTTTCTTGGAAAGACTACAAGGCTGTTACTACTGATTTAAAGAGTGTGTATCGTTCAAGTACAGAGGAAGAAGCCTTGCTTGAACTCGAGCGTTTTAGCGACACCTGGGACGAGCAATATCCGCAAATTAGTAAGTCATGGCGAGCACACTGGCAGAACTTAAATACTATCTTTAATTATCCTGCGGACATCCGAAAAGCGATATATACGACCAACGCGATTGAGTCTCTCAACAGCGTTATCCGTAAGGCACTTAAGAAACGAAAGATATTTCCAAGCGACGATTCAGCTAAGAAAATGGTGTACTTAGCTATTACCGAAGCATCAAAAAAATGGTCTATGCCAATTCATAACTGGCGACAGGCGATGGTTCGCTTTATTATCGAGTTCGGGGACCGCCTCGAGAAACATCTTAAATAATGGCAGTTACACAGAATCTGTTACAGGCTCTATTTTTTATCTGTGACTATCGCTTCCAGAACCTCCAGCCTACCTTTAACCGCTGCTAACTCCTTTTGCATATTTTTCTTTTCAGAGTTATTTAGGTTGGCATTGGCTTTTGGTCTCATTTATGACTAATAAGTTTAAACCCTATGGGTGGCTAACGCTGGTGGTATATTTGCCGTATTTTTAGCAGGATCAAACACTGCACCTTGGCTATTATCCACAATACCAACATGCCAATAGGGATATAGAACCATTCTATTCTGTCTAGCCCAAAGGTATTCACAAGTAGTATATTTAAGCCTATTGTGAGTATCGCTGCCCGTGCCTTGGACATGTGTCAATTACGATTTCATTCAACTAAAGTGATAACCACCTGCTTATGTCACTATGAATGAAAAAAAACACACGCTTGTGTTATGTCATAAATCTAAGTGTGAAAAACATCAGTATTAATGATGCTTGTGTATAACGACGTTAATCGTTAGCTTTTAGCTATTAACAATTTTATGACATTGATTATGCCAACTGAAAAACAAAAACATTACTCAACTTGCACGTTATGTGAAGCTATGTGTGGCATCGAGGTTACCACTCAAGGCAGAGATATATT